>QHYO01000266.1 GCA_003224135.1 Acidobacteriota bacterium
CAGCGCGCCCGGTCGCTGGCGGACCGCCTGCGGCGCGACAACTAAAATTCACCTCAAATGCGGTCTGTTGTTTGTGTTTTTCGTAGAGAATTCCCTACGGCAGACACAGTATTCTCGGCGAGGAGAATCCGGTACATAATTCGGCCCGCCAGTCAGAAATTCGGCGCATTTTAATTTTCAGCGCTTATATTTACAATATCCCGACCTACAGCAATTCGTATATTCTTCCAAATATTTAGAGCCAATTAGAGTGACTTGTCCGCGTGCTCTTGTAAATTTCAGATTCCAATATATTTAAAAATCTCCTTACGTTGGCAAGTTATTTGCATTCTTTACAAATGCCCAGGCGTCGTCGTCGGTTTTCAGAGGGAGAGTGGTCGTACTCGTTCCTGTATTTCCTGCCCAGGTCCTGGATGACGCCATAGAAGTCCGACGGTCAAGTAAGAAATTCAATCGCTGTGTATTCAGAATGGAGGAGTAATGCGTCGCATACGCGAAGTTTCATTCGTTCTCGCGCTCGTCGCCTCCCTGGGAATTGCCCTTGGGCTGAGCGCCGTACTGGCACCTGTCGCTAACGCTCAAGCAGGAATTTCGACGGGGACGATACAAGGCACGATCCTGGATCCAAACGGAGCATCTGTAGCCGGGGCTAAGGTGACGATCACGAGCAAGTCGACTGGCGCCAAGACTTCTCCGGAAGTGACTAGCTCGGGTACCTACAACTCTGGACCGCTTGCGCCCGGCGATTACGTGGTTCGAGTGGAGGCCAGTGGTTTCAAGGCGCTCGAACAAACCGTGTCTGTTCAGGTCGGCAACATCACGCCCGGTACGGTGACATTGGAAATCGGTTCCGAAAGCGCCGTAGTCACGGTTGAAGGCACCGCACTTGCCGTGAATACCGAACAAACAACCATTCAGGGCGTAGTTACGAGCACGCAAATCGAAAACCTTCCGATCAACGGCCGCAATTTCCTGGACCTTGCCCAACTCGAGCCCGGAGTTCAGATTCAGGACGGAGGGAATTTTGACCCCACCAAAAAAGGGTTCTCTTCGATCTCGTTCGGTGGCCGCTTTGGACGCACCGCGCGCATCGAAGTTGATGGTCTCGATATTTCCGATGAGACCGTGGGAACCACCACGCAAAACATTTCCGTGGGCACGATTAAAGAATTTCAGGTGAGCCAATCGAGTCTTGATCTGGCGACGGAATTGACTTCGTCTGGAACGGTCAACATCACCACACGCTCGGGCACCAATAGCGTTCATGGGGACGGTTTTTTCAACTATCGAGGAGATGCAACATCAGCAAAGTTTGGCGATCCGCCAGCGAAGTTCGACCGGAAGCAATACGGGGTGAGTTTGGGTGGCCCAATTATCAAGGACAAGTTGTTCGCATTTGGATCGGGAGAACGAACAACACAGGATTTGCTGGCAACGGTAAATCCAGCAGCACCATTCGATGCCCTCGCCGGCTCATTCAACAGTCCATTCCGCGACCAGCAGTGGCTCGGGCGCTTGGATTACAACCTCACCTCAAACGTCCGAATCTTTTTTAAATACACCTACGAGCAGAACAGGGCAGTCGGTGCTTTCGTTCCAGGAACATTTAGCCCTTTCGCCAACGTTGACTACACACCTTCCTATGGCGGCGGCGTTGACTTCAATACCGGTTCGTTCACGCACAGCTTCCGCGTAGGCTACATGAAGTTCCGGAATGGAATCGCTGACGCGGTTACTGGCACTAACATACTCAACCTAGCCCCCGGCGTGATGGTGAACATCGGCAACGGTGGGACTGGGTGCACTGCATCCGGTGAACTCTTTTGTTCTGGCGCTAACATTCTTGCCCCGCAGAAGACTTACCAATCCAACAAACAATTCAAATATGACGGCTCAAAAGTCTTTCACAGCCATATTTTCCGCTATGGCGTCGGCTTCAATCGCATCCTAGGTGGCGGATTCGCCAGCTTTTATGGAATCGATCCAGCCATTCGAGCCTCATTTACAGACGCTTCTCAGGCAGCAGCAGCCAGCGGGCCGTTTCCCGGAGGGATTTCGAACCCGTTGAATTATCCGGTGTCGCGGATTCGGTTGGGTAACGGTCAGGGTTGTTTCACTGAAATCAGTGAATTTGGCCAGGATTGCGGCGGACAGTACGACTCTCGATTCCAGGTCTACCTCGGCGATTCCTGGAAAGTTAAGCCGAACTTCACGCTGGTTTACGGGGTCAGATACAACCGGGATACCGGCCGTACAGACTCAGACCTGGGAAGTGTTCCGTGCTCAGCCGTCACAACGCCTGGCTTTCCAGGCTGTTCAGGGAATTTACTTGATCAGGTGCGTCAGGGTTTCGGCAGCCGCGTAAGCCAACCTGATAACAATGTCGGCGGAACACTCGGGTTCGCATGGGATCCCTGGAAGAAGGGGAAAACCTCTATCCGAGCGGGCGCGGGCATCTACTATGAAAATGCGGTGTTTAACAACGTTCTGTTCGACCGCCCGGGCCGCTTGCCCACCGGTCTTTTCAATCTAACGCAAGATATCTGCCCGAGTGGAGTGCTAAATCTCCCAGACGGTTCTACAGTGGACACGTCGGGCCTATGCACCCAGCCGATCGGAAATGTCGTCGATCAGGTCGTTGCCTTGCAGAAACAGTTCCAGCAGGCGACGGCGCAAGCTGGCGCGCAGGCGAATGGCGGATATGTGGGCAACGCCCTCGCCGCCGGCGCCGCCGTGACTGGAGTAACGCTCTATTCGCCGAACTACCAGTCTCCTCGATCCTACCAAATGAACGTTGGGTTTCAGCATGAGCTGAAGCACGGCACGATTGTCTCGGTGGACTACCTGCGTAATGTCGGCGTTCACACGTTGCTCGCCATCGATGAAAACCACGTCGGCGATGCCAAGTTCCTTGATCCCGCCGGAGCGGCTGCCGCCATCGCGGCGACCAATTCGTCATTCGGTTGCGGTGGAGCAGGAGCAGCCGGCATCGACTGCGCTATCACTAAAGGCGCAACGATCGCCGACTATGCCAACAATGGATTGACGGACGGAAACTTCTGGACGGGCGGCGTTCCTGTTACGGATAGTAACGGCGCTCTTACCGGGAATGGGCAAATCGCATTCCCGGGCAAGAACCCGTTTTTCGGCCAGGTTCAATTTCTGGAACCTGTCGGACGCTCAGTCTACAATGCCATGCAGGTCAAACTAACTTCCGACCTGAAAACTCCGTTCCGAGCGATAAAGTACTTCAACGCGCAGATTTCCTACTCGCTGTCTCGTTATAACAGTACAGCTACTGACGCGGACTTCATCAACAACGCCATCGACTACGACAATCCGGGGCGTTTCTTTGGACCGAACGGTCTGGACCGTACCCATCAACTCTCGGCTGGCGTAGTGATGGAGTTGCCTGCGGGCGTCCGCATGAACTTCATAACACACTGGTACACGGCCTTGCCACAAACGCTTACCTGGGCGGCACCCGGAGACGCTGAAGACATTTTCCAATTCGATACGGCGGGTGACGGACAGACGACGCTGGCTCCGGTGCCAGGTTCGAATATTGGTTCGTTCGGCCGCGGCATCAAGGCCGGGAACTTGAATACTTTCCTTCAGCAATATAGCGATAAGTTTGGCAACCAATTGACACCCGCAGGACAGGCGCTTGTCAGCGCAGGACTGTTCACACAAACACAATTGCAACAGCTCTGCGCGGTAACGCCGTCCCTGACACCGATCGGGAACTGCGCCGCGGCGGAACCTCAGTTGCAGTTGGCCTCGGCGCCGAGTGGAAATATCGGCAACGACGCATTCTTTACGTTCGATCTGAGGCTGGGTTGGGCGATCAGGCCGGTTCGAAAGTGGGAACACTTCCGGATCGAGCCACAAGCTGCTTTCTATAACTTGTTCAACCGGCATAATTACAACGGTCCAGACGCCTTGCTGGCGGGCACCTTGGATGGCGGATCCACTTCCGTGAACGGCGCCACAAAGGCGACTCGTCTGCCCCTGCTTACAGGCCTGGGTTCGGGCGTGTTCGCACTGGGTGCGCCGCGATCCATGGAGTTCGGATTCAAGGCCACTTTTTAGTTCATTTCAACCGTGGGGACGAAACGGCGGGAAGCGAAGGGCTTCCCGCCGTTTTTGCATTTTTGGATCGCGTTGATGCAGGGCGCGGGCGTCCGTACCTCCGTAATTTATGGGCGCTTCGCTGCGTATGTTAGGATGAGGACATTCCTGCACAACCTTGTTCATGGACCAGCCTGACACAGGATCTTTGCCTAATCCGTTGGCCGTTCCGGCAGCAAACGAGCGAGTGGCTGGCGGCGCGGCTATCGGTGCGGGCGCGAAGCAGTTTTCGTCGAGCACGACCGCGAAGCGGTCTCCGTCAAGTACGACCGCGAAGCGGTCTCCGTCAAGTACGACCGCGAAGCGGTCTCCGTCAAGTACGACCGCGAAGCGGTCTCCGTCAAGTACGACCGCGAAGCGGTCGATGAACCTTTCTGAGGCGGTGGCAATTGCGACGTCGAGCTTGTGGGCGCACAAGCTGCGCAGCGTGCTGACGCTCCTTGGCGTGGTGATTGGCGTGGCCGCGGTGATCGCGGTGGTGAGCCTCATCAACGGCGCGAACCAGTATGTCGCCACAAAAGTTTTCAATCTTGGCGCAGATGTCTTTGGCGTGTCGAAACAGCCTTCCATCATCACCAACGTGGACGACTGGCTTGAATTCCAGAAACGCAAACGCATCGATTCCGAGGACTACGACGCAATCAAGGAACTTTGTAAGTCGTGCAAAGGCATTGGCGCTTCACTGGGCGGGCGGGTTGAGGTGCGTAGCGGGATGAATTCATTGAAGGACACGAATCTTCGCGCGTGGACTCCTGAAATGGCCGCGCTTTACGATGTGGACCTCGTCGAAGGCCGCCACATTACCGACGCCGACCTGAAGAGCGCGTCTCCCGCGTGCGTGGTTGGCATGGACATTGTGGACAACCTGATGCCGGGCGTCGATCCTGTTGGCAGAGAGATTCGCTGGAATAATTTTCCCTGCACGGTGATCGGCGTCGGGAAAAAGGAAGGGTCGTCGCTTGGCACTTCGCTGGACAACTGGATCATCCTCCCGCTGACCGCATACCGGAAAGATTTCGGCTCGCAAACCGATTCCTTGCGCATCACGGTGCGCGCCGGATCCGCGGCAAAGATTCAGGATAGCGTCGACGAAGTTCGCCAAATCATGCGCGGGCGCCGCCATCTAAGCTATGGAACGAAAGACGATTTTGCGATTGAAACCAGCGATTCTTTTCTTTCGTTGTGGAAAGACATCAGCTCCTCTTTTTTTGTGGTGACCATCGCCATCGCTTCGATTTCGCTCGTTGTGGGCGGGATCGTGATCATGAACATCATGCTGGTGAGCGTCACGGAACGAACGCGCGAAATAGGCATTCGCAAAGCGCTTGGCGCGCGCCGCGGCGACATTCTGCTGCAATTTCTGATTGAGTCTTCGACGATCGCAGTCATTGGCGGAGCGATTGGCGTAATCTGCGGCGTGCTCGCGGCAAGACTTGTTTCGGTTGTATCGCCGCTGCCTGCTGCGGTTCAATTGTGGTCGGTTATTGGAGGATTACTCGTCGCGCTGAGCGTGGGACTCTTTTTCGGGACGTATCCGGCCTCGAAAGCTTCGCGGCTTGATCCAGTGGAAGCTTTGCGCTCCGAATAGAAGAATTCTGTGGAAACTGGAATGTCGACGATCGCCAACACGCTTGCTGATTCCCGCACGGGACGTCTGAAGGCGCTGGTACGCGTCGAAAATTCGCTGAAACTCAGCGAACAAGTTGCGCTCGCTCTGGACACGCTTCGCAAGAATTTGTTGCGCTCGGCGCTCACGATTCTTGGAATCGTTATTGGCATCACCACGGTGATAGCGGTCAGTTCGGTGATTAACGGGCTTAACGACAACGTGCTTGGCGGCATTCGCGATCTCGGCTCGGACACTATCATCGCGTATCGATTCCCATGGGCATCGTTGTCCCGGCCACCCAGCGAATGGTTTACGCGCAAGGAACTGCTGCCGGAGTTTGCCGATGATATGGCGAATCTCCCTCACGTGAAAGCCGCCTCGCCGTCCATGCGCATTTTTCAACCGCAATTCGGCGTCGGAACTTCGGATGTGCGCCACGGTTCGAATCGGGCGAAGAATGTGATCCTGCAGGGGAATTCGCCTTCCATCACGCAAATCTTTGATCTGAAAATCGCAACAGGCCGCGAATTCAACGAAACAGATGCTGAGCATCACGCGCCGGTGGTACTGCTTGGATTCGACACTGTGAATCTTTTGTTTCCAGCGGGCAGCGACAAAGCCGTCGGGCAGGAAGTCACGATTGATGGACAGCTATTCACGGTGATTGGCACCCTGCAGAAGCGCCGCCAGGGGATTTCGGGCGGTTCGAATCCCGAAGACAACATTGCGCTCATGCCTGTGACAACGCTGCGGAAGCTTTATCCGAACAAGCGTGATTACGTCATCTTTGCGAAAGCGAGTGATCCCAAGTATGTAACGGAAGCAGTGGAGGAAATCCGCGATCTACTTCGCCGCAAGCGCCGGCTCTCCAACGAAAAACCCGATGATTTTGCGCTGTTCACTTCGGATTACTTTCTCGACCTCTGGAACAAAATCAGCAGCCTGATTTTTATTCTGATGTTTGCTATCGCTTCAGTGGGTTTGCTGGTTGGCGGGATCGGCGTGATGAACATCATGCTCGTCAGCGTGACCGAGAGAACGCGCGAGATCGGTGTTCGTAAAGCGATCGGCGCGAAGCGCAGCAACATCCTGATGCAGTTTCTGATCGAGGCAGTGACACTCAGCGCGCTGGGCGGAATTATCGGCGTGATTCTCGGCGCAGGCCTGACCGCGCTGCTGAAATACGCAGTTCACATGCCCGCGGAGCTTTCCGGTTTTTGGGTGTTCACGGCGCTGATCCTCTGTGCACTGATTGGAATTGGTTTCGGAATTTACCCCGCGTGGAAAGCAGCGCGACTCGACCCTGTAGAAGCTCTCCGTTACGAATGAGGGTTCGACCAAACATCCTTCATGCGTCCGCAACCTTTTTCCCTCCGCTGTCTCCACAAGAGAAACCCTGCGATTTCTCGTTGCTGAAAACTCTTCGCCTGACGGAACGTCTGCACCTGTCCGCGGGCGCCAATTTTTACAACGTTTTCAATCATCCGAACTTTGCCAATCCCGTGAACGACATTTCAAGTGGGCAGTTTGGCACGATCCGATCGACGGTAGCGCCACCGACGAATCCATACGGCGTATTCGCTGGCCGCTGGATCCGCCGTTTCCGGCCGCCTCATCCAATTGACCACTCGTTTGACTTTTTAGTGCCAGCGCTATAACCGGCACCCACGGAGAGCCTTTTGCTCTCCGTCGGTTTTTCTGCCTACCCCCGCTCGTGATCGTTCGACTGTTCTAGCTCGGGCTGTCCGCAGCTTTCGATGCTCATCTGGCGTCCATTTCGCCTCATCCGATAAAGACCCAGGTTCCGCAGGACTTAACCGCTGGAGCCGGGGAACAAAAGGGAGCTTCGCGCCGTAATTTAGGATGACACCTGTGCCTGGGAGTTCGTCTAAAAACTCATGACCGCAAATGGCGACCATCAAGTGCGTTTCGGTCCATATTCAGTGGACCTACACACGCACGAAGTGCGGAAGGACTCAATCAAGATGAGGCTAGTCGGGCAGCCCTTTGAGATTCTTTCCGTCCTTTTGAGCAGGCCTGGCGAGCTTGTTACTCGAGAGGAATTGCGTGCCCGGCTGTGGGCTGGCGACACTTTTGTCGGTTTCGACCACGGATTGAATGCAGCTGTCAACAAATTGAGAGACGTTCTGTGCGACTCTGCGGAAAACCCCCGATATATCGAAACCCTCCCGCGAAGGGGATATCGCTTTATTGGAAAAGTAGAGCGTCAGCGTGGCAACGAACTGCCTCCAGAGCCGAATCAGCCCTCCGACCCGCCTGGTTCAGTATCGTCGAGCGGAATTTCACCGGCTGACATTCCGGTCACCACCGGGCCAAGAGACAGTCGCCTGTGGCATGCGTATGCGACTGGTGCGATAGCACTTCTAGCGCTCTTCCTGGGAGGCGCGTTTCTGCTCAAAACCGTGTCGTCTCACGGTAAGAATATTGAAACAGTCGCGAAGCCAGTTCGAATCATGCCTTTCACCGGGCCAGCAGATACTGCCGGCGAGCCGGCTTTTTCGGCAGACGGTACGAGCATCGCGTTTTCTCGCGAAGCCAGCAAACCGGAAGATTCCGGCATTTTCCTACAGCGGATAGGCAGCAGCCAGTTTCGGCAGTTGACGAGGAGCGAACACGATTGTTGCCCAGCCTGGTCCCCGGATGGACGTTCCAACGCGTTTTCTCGATTCCTAGACCAGGAACCTGGGATGTACATCATTCCCGCGGCTGGTGGACCGGAATGGAGATTGGATACAAAGGGTGTGGCGCCAAAGATCGGACGGGTGGACTGGTCCCCCGATGGAAAGACGATTGCGTTCAGCGGCGGTGCCAGCCTGAGTTTATTGTCGCTTGAAAATTCCGAGGTGCGACGGCTGACGACGCCGCCCCCAATGGCTCAAGATTGGGGACCTTCCTTTTCTTCCGACGGCAAAAAGATTCTGTTTGCACGCAGCAGCGAGATGGGATTCCCGGAACAAATTATGACGATACCGGCCGCCGGAGGAGACCCGACGGTTGTTACCACCGAAGCCGCCAGACTTCGAGGATCGCCGCGATGGTCGTCGGACGGGCGCTCGGCGATTTTCTCTTCCGATCGCGGGGGAAAGCCAGCGCTCTGGAGAGTCTCCGTCGAGGCGAGAGAAGCCGCTGTACAGTTCAATGACAGTGGATCGCATCCTGCGGTTTCGCGCAGTGGCGACTGGCTCGCGTACCAGCGCGAAACGCGAAGTCTCACCGTTTGGCAGATGGATTTACCTGTGCACGGCAAACCGGAATCGCGCGTTCTCGTGCCTCTGACCAGCCAGACGGACCAGGGTCCCGGCCCGCAATTTTCTCCGGACGGCAAAAAGCTTGCCTTCATGTCGGACCGCTCGGGAACCATGGAAATTTGGGTCAGCGATCGCGACGGCAGCAATGCGGTTCAATTGAGCGCTGTCGGTAATGCGGGCACACCTCGATGGTCGCCTGACAGCCAATCGATCGTGTTCGATGCCAATCGAAGAAATGGCGCGGGAATCTATGTGATCAGCTTGCGCGGGGGTGCGCCGCGCCTGCTCACTCAGGATGAATACGAGAATCGTTGTCCGAGCTGGTCTCAGGATGGCAAATGGATTTATTTCGCATCCAGCCGCACTCGCAATTGGCAGGTCTGGAAGGTTCCGTCGGACGGCGGCACACCAGTGCAAGTGACCAAGCTGGGCGGCCACGCAGCGTTTGCATCCGCAGACGGAAAGTTCGTTTACTACGCCAAGACACCGTATGCGAATCCGGAAATCTGGCAGGTACCAGCGAATGGAGGTCGCGAATCGCTGATATCCGCGCGGGTGCGGCCGCCAACGTGGGCAAGTTGGTCGGTTATCGAAGCTGGAATTCTGTTCGCGGAGTCGTCTGGCAAGGGAGCGCCGGTGTTGAACCTGTTCGACCCCACGAGCCGCCGAATAAGAACCATGGGCACGCTGGATATTGTGCCGTTCTGGCTTACCGCCACGCGGGACGGCAAAACCGTGGCATTTGACAAGCCCGGCTGGCATCAAGCGCAAATCATGCTGATTGAAAATTTTCACTAACAATTAAAGAACGCTAACTACAATTCTTTTCTTCCGGCTTCGCTTCGCTACTGAACCAGAAGACTGGTGGAATTGGTCGTGCCCTTGGAGTTCACACCGATGGTCGTAGTGCCTGGCGACGTCGTGGTTGCCAGACCTGCGACGCTTGGATTATTGGCAATCGTTGCGATGGTGGCCGCAGAAGAACTCCAATGGCTGTTGTAGGTGATGTCCTGTGTGGTGCCGTCGCTGAAGGATCCGATCGCGGCAAACTGCTGAGTGCTGCCCGAGGAGACGCCGGTTCCGATCACGAGCGTGGCGGTGCCTGTCACCCCAAAGGAGGTGGCAGAGATCGTCACGGTTCCCGCCTTCTTGCCATGCGCCAGACCCGAGCTGCGAATCGATGCAAATTGCGGCTTGGAAGATTTCCAGGAAACGGTTTTGAGATTGGCTGTGCTTCCATCGCTGAAATTACCAACGGCAGTGAAGAGCGCGGACGTATGCGGGGCGACACGGCCGTTCGCCGGGCTCACGGTGATGGAGATCAACTTAACGGTTGAGACCGTCAAGAGAGTGGACTGATTAATGGAGCCCCAGTTCGCTGAAATGGTGACCTGTCCGGTAGCACTACTGCTTACCAATCCTTTGTCATCGATGGATGCAATGGAACCGTTCGAAGATCCCCAGAGGACTGAAAGAGTCATGTCCTCTGTTGTGCTGTCATTGAACGTTCCGGTTGCGGTGAACTGTCTGGTGGCGCCAATTGGCATGCTGGAGTTGAGAGGTGCGATCGCGAGCGAAACAAGCGTGGCGCTTGTGACCGTTACGGTGGCAGAGCCAGAAATTCCACCCGAAGCCGCCGTTACCGTGGAGGTTCCAGTGCTGACAGCCGTTGCGAGCCCGGTTGACGCGATACTTAGCACGTTCGAAGCGGACGAAGACCACTGAATGCTGGGAAGCAGTTGCGTACTGCCATCGTCGAAAATGCCTGTTGCAGTGAATGGCTGCAATGTACCAACTGCCATTGTTGCCGTGGCGGGCAAAACGGATATCGAAGTGAGGTGCGCAGGGACTACGGTGAGGGTGGTGGAATCGGTGAGCGAGCCGACTGTGGCCGTAATGGTAGTTGTACCGGCTGCCAAAGTGGTAGCGCTGCCGTTCGCATCAATTGTAGCTGCGGAAAGCAACGAAGAGGTCCAGGTAACACCGGACACGAGGTCCTGCGACGATCCGTCACTGTAGACGGCGGACGCTACGAATTGCTGACTGATGCCAATCGGCACTGTGAATCCTTCAGGCGTGATGGAAATTGAAGTGATCGTGGGGGCGGTGATCGTGAGGGTCATGGATTGCGTGATGCCGTTAAGCGCGGCAGTGATCGACGTTGTTCCAGCCGCAACACCAGTGACCAGCCCATTCACGTCTACAGTAGCAGCGGCAGCGCTCGATGAAGACCACGTGACATTCGAAGTGAGGTCGCGGCTGCTTCCGTCCGCATAAGCTCCTGTTGCGGTGAGCTGTTGCGTGGTGTGGACTGCAAGGGTGGACACCAACGGTGACAAAGTAATGGAAGTTAGACCGACACTCGCATTATTCACCGCGAGCGTCGCAGACGCTTGCGTCGTTCCGGATTTGGCGGTGACGTTAGTCACACCAGTGGTAACGGCTGTCGCCATGCCTCCAGTGTTGATGGTCGCAACGCCCGAGTCCGAGGAGAACCAGGTAACTGACGATGTCAGATCCTGGGTGCTGCCGTCGGAAAACAGACCCGTAGCGTGAAATTGCTGGCTCGCATGAGTCGCGAGTGAGACGGAAGCTGGCGTCACTTGAAGTGTGCTGAGAGTCGCCGCAGGGGCGGGCGATTGATTCTTGTTAGAAGAAACGTTGCTGCAGGATGCCAGCGCGACAGAGAAGAGCAAGGCCGAGATCCAGTTAAACTTTCGCACAGTACTGCCTCCAGACAAACGTCCGCAATTAGAAGTCTGTAATCCACAATGGGAATTACGCTTACGATCAAGCTAGGTGTTCGTGGAAAATCAGAACTGCTGAGCGCGATCGATCTATGAATCGATTGTCAGATGGAATTTAAAAAGTTCCAATCTGGAAGTTACAGCACGGTATCGATGTACCAAACTGTACTTTGGTACAGGCGCGTGTTTCAAAGGTGAACAGAGTTCAACAAGTGTGTGCCAGGCGGGAGCAGCGCGAGGAACGTCAAATAACTGGAACCGGAATGGAGGCAGCGAGCAATTTCAGCGATTCGGTGTACGGGGCTTTAGCAACACCGCGCTCAGTGAAAATAGCAGCGATATAGCGACTGGGTGTTACGTCGAATGCGGGATGCGCGGCGTGCACGTCGGGCGCGATGCGCATGCCCTGAATCTGCGTGACTTCCGCGGAAGAACGCTCTTCAATCGGAATTTGTTCGCCGGACGCGATCGAAAGGTCGAACGTTGAAACCGGCGCGGCGATGTAAAACGGAACGTCGTGTTCGCGAGCAAGAACGGCGATCTGGTAAGTGCCGATTTTGTTAGCGGTGTCGCCGTTGGCTGCAATGCGGTCGGCTCCCGTAACGATCGCGCTGACATTTCCGGTCTTCAAGAAATGGCCAACCATATTGTCCGTGATTAGTGTCAGCGGGATATTGCTGCGATGCAGTTCCCAGGCGGTCAGGCGCGCACCTTGCAAGTACGGACGCGTCTCCGGCACCAGCACGTGCAACTTCTTTCCCTGCTCGACAGCCACTTGAATGACGCCCAGCGCTGTTCCAATTCCGCCCGTCGCCAAGGCTCCCGCGTTGCACTGCGTCATCACGCGGCCATCGCGCGGCATGAACTCCGCGCCGAACCGGCCAATCGCTTCGTCGGTTGCGCGTTTCTCCAGATGCACCGCCTTTGCTTCTTCGACAAGCGCCTGCTTGATCCGCGCGAGATCCGACGTTTGGGCAGAAAGTTCGGCAAACCGGCTCTTCATCCGGTCTAGCGCCCAGAAGAGATCTACCGCGGTCGGCCGGGTTCTTGCCAATGTGTCGAGAATTACGGGAAACTCGGCCCGCAGCTCCTCGAGGGATTCTGCAGAGGAATTCTGGACGCCGATGGCGACGCCCATGGCCGCGGCCACACCGATGGCCGGAGCTCCGCGAATCACCATTTCGCGGATGGCTTTGGCGACGTCCTGATAACCCGTGTAGGTATAGGAGATTTCTTCGCTGGGCAGACGGCGCTGGTCAAGCATCACAACGCCGCCATCGGTCCACTTGATGGGCTGCGCTACATACATTTCTGTTTTACTCCCTACAGATCTCCATTGTAGATGAGCCTAATGCCGGGGCCAAAATCGGCCCTACGGATGAGGAGGCATCTTCGTGAAGCCGTGCGTGGATACTATCGCCGAAAACGCAATCATAGAGTTGTAACCGAGGTGAAGCAGG
>QHYO01000028.1 GCA_003224135.1 Acidobacteriota bacterium
GTCGTTCGCGCTGCGGAGTTGTGAATCGTTACTCGCGGGCAGAAAACGCGGCTCTCAAGAGCGGGCGGCATCGCCATGCGAACAGAAAATGCTATGGGCTGCCGCAATAAAAGTCAACGTGAGCTCGTGAGTTGGGTGTAAGCCACCATTGTGGTATTTGACGAAGTATGGGGATTGGAGGTATTCTTCTTAGGTTTCTTGTAGTTGTAAAACTACAAGAAGGAGGAGGCTCCCTCATGTCACCAACTTCACTCGAACAGCTCGAAGTAAAAGGTGCCGATCTCAGAGCTGCCCTTGCCCGGATCGGAGATATGCGCCCGGGATCTCTGAGCGAGACGTACGGAAAGTGTGGAAAGCCGACCTGTCACTGTGCCAAGTCAGGATCGCGAGGACACGGTCCGAGTTGGCTTTTGACGCGGACCGTGGACGGCAAGACGGTGGCCCAGAGGATCCCCTCCGGACCAGCGGTAGAGCAATCGAAGCAGCAGGTGGCCGAGTACAAGCGCTTTCGTGAACTCGCGCGAGAACTGATCGAAATCAGCGACCAGATCTGTGATCTACGACTGCAGGATCTCCAGGGCGTTCGAGAAGTCGAAACTAAAAAAAAACGCCATCGCCGCAAGTCTGCAAGGTGAGATCGCGCGGGAGATTGAAGAACTGTTCGGTACCCAAGCCCTGGAGGAGATCGACTTCGAGGCTTTGGAAACGGCGCTGCGGCGCCGGGCCCTGCAGCTGGCCGCCCGTTTACTCGAGCAGCGATTCAACCGCGACCATTGCGATTACCAGGGCAGCTCGTTGCCCTGTGCCTGTGGCCGGCGGGCGCGTTATGTAGAACGACGATGGAAAAGTTTTCATAGTGTGGTCGGAGAACTGAAACTGGAACGCGCCTACTACTACTGTTGGGAATGTGAGCGGGGCTTCTGTCCTCGCGACCGGGCCTTGGGAATGGACGCCACGTCGCTCTCTCCGGCGGTGGTGCGCATGATCGGCACCGTAGGGGCCATGGTCAGCTTCCAGGAAGGTAGCGACCTGTTGAGCGAACTGGCTGGTGTGGCGGTGGATGCCAAGCAGGTAGAGAGAACTGCAGAAGGTCTGGGAAAAGAGCTCGCTGCAGATGAACGCGTGCACACCGAACCTCTGGATGCTCTTCCTCTGCCGCAGACTCTGTATCTCGGTATGGATGGAACAGGGATTCCTTTACGTTCAGAGGAACTCGTGGGCCGCACCGGCAAGCAACCGGACGGATCTGCCAAGACCGGCGAGGTGAAACTCTGCACCATTTGGAGTGCGGAATCGCTCGATGAAGAAGGCACGCCCATCCGCGATGAAGGGTCGGTCACGTATTCGGCAGCGCTAGAGAGTGCTTCCGCGCTGGACACCGCCGCCGAACGCTCTCCCTTCGCCCAGCGCGTCTGGAGAGAAGCTACGCGCCGCCGCTTCTGCCAAGCCCCACGCCGGGTCGTGCTCGGGGATGGGGCCGTTTGGATTTGGAACATCGCCGACGATCAGTTTCCGGAGGCCACGCAGATCGTCGACCGCTATCACGCCAAGCAGCACTTGAGCGATCTCGGAAAAGATCTATATGGTCCCACCAACCCTCGAGCGGCTCAGTGGGCAGAACGCAGGAAAGAAGAACTCGATAGCGGAAAGTTTCCGGTTCTACTCACCGCGATCCGGCGCCAGGTATATCGTTCTGAGGCGGCCCGCCGCTGCCTCCACTATTTCCAAACCAACCGAGAACGCATGCGCTACCCGGAGTTCCACGCCCAAGGCTTGTGCACTTCCACGGGCGTGGTGGAGGCCGGATGCAAGGTGGCCATTGGCACACGCCTCAAACGTGCCGGAATGCATTGGACTGTGCGCGGCTCCAACGCCATCATCGCTCTCCGCTGTGCCAAGCTCAGTGCTCGCTTTCAGGACTTCTGGGAGCGCAGATCAGAACGCAGGGCCGCATGACCCACCACTTTCTTGGGGTGCACCCTTCTGAGGGTGATGACGAGTGGAAGCAACTCGACGGAGTTCCTTCGAAGCTCGCAGGAAAAACGAGGCCCACTCGCGAAGAGTAGGCCTCGTTCTGCCAGTTTCCTGTACGGGTTACTGCCGTGCCGTCTTGCGACGCAAAACGCCAACGCCGGCCAATCCGCACGCAAGCATTGCCAGGCTTACCGGCTCGGGAGCTGTGATCGGGGGTGGTGTAATTGGCACGCCAGCAACCGACACACCGTCGAGTGCGAGCCCGGAGTCAAATATCTCGTCTTTCCAATTCACTACGCCAACTTTGAGGTAGTAGTTTCCCGTATTCGTAATGGTGAACGTAGATAAAACCCAACCGGTGGTACCGCAGCCCACATCGAAGCAGCCACCCGACGAGTCACCAAGTGGAGACCACGTCGTGAGGCCAGCCTGGATAGGAACGGTCGAAGGAGTCAAGGTTGCAGCCGGGAGAGGTACGCCAAACCCAGGAACCGCATCGCCGCTGGGAGTAGTGCGAGCCGTGAAAAGCAATGCCTGCAAAGTGTTTGACGAGTTGAACAGGCCGGCCCACGCGTAATCCGCGAATCCCGCGCCATCTGACGAGGTGTAGTTGAAGTAAAAACTCAGAGGGTCGCCTGCGGTCGCCGAAAACAGCGACGTGGCCAACGTGGAGCCATTGGTCTCGGAACCGAGCGCACCTGTTGGAAGAATGCCAACTCCGATCAAACCCTGGTTAGTTGACACCCACTGGAAGGAACTGTTGCCCGTGGGCGAGAGCGGAACAACACCATCGGCTCCAGAAGAGCCGCAGTTGCCCACGCACGTCCAGCCGGCAGGAACCGTATCGGCGAAGGCGGGCTTTGGGCAGGACGCAAGCAGCACGAGTACCAGAACTGAGATAGCACCGAAGATCAATCGATGGGGGACAAGCTCGTTGTTCTTCATTTCTTAGCCTTTCGTTTCTCTTAGCCTTTCGTTTCGTTCTTACAGGAATCAAATACCTGCCCCAAAAAAGTGCAATCTCCGGGCCATACGGCGGGGTAGCGGGGACGCCACGAAACAAATTATTCTGCTGATAAGGCGGCAGAATCAGGTAGTTACGGGCAGCTTTGAGGCTCCGTACGGGCGCCTTAACCCTTGAAGTGCTGCGGAGCCGTACCCGTGCAACACTTTTCTCAATTCGCGCAAGCCGCTTCCGCACTTTGTCGGGACGATGTTGTCTGGTTTGTTCTTGAGACCGCGTTGTTTCTTCACGCGAACCCCAGATCCCGGTAAATGTTGCGCGCCGGCCGTGTGTCAGAGTGTGGGCGAGTCGTCGCCAAGGAGGGCGCGGCGGACGATGGCGATCGGCGGGTAGCCCTGGCTCATGAAGTCGTCGTGAAACTTGCCGAGGGAGAAAGCTGCGCCCTGTTTTTTGCGAACGTCGTCGCGGAGTTTCATGATTTGCAGCTTGCCGAGCGTGTAGTAAAGATAGGTCGGGTCGGACGTGCCGCGCTTGGTTTCGATTTCCGCGATTTTCGGTGACTGAAAACCTTCCTTGACGAAAAATTCCCTGGACTGATCGAGCGTGAATTTTCCGCGGTGCATCTGGATGCCGGCGATAAATCGCGCGTCGCGCAGGAGCGCGTCCTGCAACTGGCCGAGGTGAATCAGCCGCGATTCGCGCAGGTCTTTCGCGCCGGTGCCGGGCTGTGCATAGCCTTCATCGAGCATCATTTGTTCGGTGTAGTGCGCCCACCCTTCAACGTTGGTGTTGGCGGCGAGCACGCGGCGGAGTCTTGATGGCGCGCGCTGTTCACAAAGGTATTGCGTGAAGTGGCCGGGAAAGGCTTCGTGAACGGACGTGCTCGTGATCGTGCCCACGTTGAAACCGGCCATCAATCCGGCCACTTCTTCTGGTGAGTCGTCGCGAGCAGGTAGCGTGACATTGAAATAGGCTTCGGTCGCGACTTTTTCGAATGGGCCCGGGGTATCCATCGAAGCCATGGTGGTCGCGCGAAGGAAGGGAGGCGTTTCCTGGAGCGTCGGACGGCGGTCGCTTGGCAGGGTAATGATGTGGCGCCCATTGATGAAGGCGATTAAGCCGTCAAAAGTGTTGCGAAAGGTCTGCAGCAACTCTCCGGGAGGCGGATGCATCGACTGGAGTTCAGCAAGGACCTCGGTCGCCGGTTTTCCGGAATCGATCTCTTTCGCGACGCGCTGAAACTCCGCCTGATTTTTGTGCAGGTCGGCCATGCCGATTTCCAGAAGGCGGTCGAGCGGCGTGATGACCATGTCGTCGTAGAGAAGCTTTTTGGAAAAAACATCCGCGCCAATGCGGAAGTCTCCGTTTGAGCGCGGCAACAAATCGGTCCGAAGCCATTTTTCGTACTCGCGCAGCGTGGTGATCGCAGCGGCGTTGGAGTCCGAAAACGCTGCCTTTGTTGCGGAATCTTTAGCATCAACGAACGCGGCAGGTACGTCTTTCTCAAAAAATCCGATCGTGCCGGGCAATTGCTCGAGTGCGATCTCAGTGTAAATTCGCGGAACGTTTTTCAGGTTCGCACGCGCCGACGCAAAATAACGCGGAAACTCTTTTTCGCGCGAGACTACCGAGCGCAGGCGTTCATCGGGCGCGGCGAACTTGCGGCTCATGATGACGTAAACGCTGCCGGCGGCTCCGCTCGAATAGGTGTCCGGATCTTTTTCCCAGCCGCGAATTACTTCGAGCGAAAGCAATGTACTACGGATGGCGCTGAGCAGCATTTCGCGGTCGGCGGCGTCCATCGAAGTCAGTCCCTTGGGATCAAAGGCCATCGTGCGCGCTTCAAATTTCTTGAGGATCGCGATGTGCTTCGCGATGCCAGCGCTGGAGAGGTCTTCGAGCTTCGCGTCATAGTCGTGCACACCTGTGTGCGTGGCGATGGTTGGATTGCTCGGGAAGAGCTCGTGGTCCAGGAAATCGTCTACAAGCAGGTTCCAGGCAGTGGCGGCAGGCGCTGGCGATCGTGCAAAAGCAGGTGCAGCGAACAGAATCGGCGAAATGAGAGCGAACAAAACAGCAAAGCGGCGCGGCATGAGCACCTCGGACAAACGGTAACCAGAGTAGACGCCATGGCCCGCGATAGCGAAACCGGTAATCGAAAGTGGTGATAGATGAGCAATACCGGAGTAGATACCGCCAAACCAAGACATCTGATAAAAAGACGGATCAAAAATCGAAACGGTAGCCGAGAATCATTGTGCTGCTGCTCTGCAATGGGATCGAAATTCGTCGCAGGGCCAACCGCGCGTACTATCCAAAGCCGGCGGCAATTTTTTGGTGA
>QHYO01000280.1 GCA_003224135.1 Acidobacteriota bacterium
TGTTTCGCTAAAAATTCATCAGGGGGAAACAATCGCATTGCTGGGCCGAAGCGGCAGCGGCAAGACCACCATGTTAAAGCTGATTAACTGCCTGCGGAATTACACGTCCGGCGACTTGCTCGTCGAAGGCCAGCGCGTCCGGGACTGGAATAGGATCCATCTCCGGCGACGCATCGGTTATGTGATTCAGGAAGTCGGATTGTTCCCTCACCTGACGATTCAAGAAAATGTAACGTTAGTTCCGGGATTGGAGAATTGGACCGCCGAACGCATCGCATCGCGGTACGTAGAGGTGATGCAGTTGGTGGGGCTCGATGCAACCGAATATGCGAATCGGTATCCACGCGAGCTCTCCGGCGGGCAACGGCAACGGATTGGAGTCGCGCGCGCGCTTGCCGCCGATCCGGCGATACTCTTGATGGATGAGCCTTTTGGCGCACTGGATCCGGTAACGCGTGCGGAGCTGCAACGGGAATTCCTGGCGCTCGTGCGCAAAGTGTCGAAAACCATCGTCCTTGTGACACATGATGTTCGCGAGGCGCTGCTGCTGGGAACTCGTGTCGTGCTTCTGGATGCCGGCCGCATTGTTGCCGAAGCTGGACCTAGGGAATTTCTAAACCTTGATCAAGCTGTCGCACGGGAATTCGTCGCGGCTTCCGAACTGGTCCCGGGAGCTGCGAAATGAGCGTCTGGCAATTTATTTCCAGCCATCATGGCGAGATTCTTGCCGCGACACGCGAGCATCTGATTCTAGTACTGATTTCCATGGCCATGGCGGCGGCGATCGGTGTCCCACTCGGGCTGGCGCTCGTCTCGCGGCCTCGCTTGCGATCTGCAGCATTGGCGGTTGCCAGCGTTTTCCAAACGATACCCAGCCTCGCGCTTTTTGGCTTTCTGATTCCGCTGCCATTTCTTGGCGGCATCGGGACGCGAACCGCGATTGTGGCGTTGGTGCTGTATGCGCTGCTTCCCATCCTGCGCAACACCTACGTAGGGCTGACGAACATCGACCCCGCGATTCTGGAGGCCGCCGAAGCAATGGGCATGACCGAAAACCAGATCTTGTTTCGCGTGCGGCTTCCGCTTGCAACTAGTTTCATACTCGCCGGCATTCGCACGGCAACAGTCATCACGATCGGGGTCGCAACGATTGCTGCGGCGATTGGAGCAGGCGGCCTGGGCACTTTTATCTTTCGCGGAGTCGCGATGGTCAGCGACGCAGTCATTCTGGCGGGCGCAATTCCGGCGGCCATGCTTGCGCTCCTGGCTGACTTTTTACTTGGCCTGCTCGAGCGCCGATTGCGCGTGGCCTGAGATGAAGCGCCTGTTCTCTATTCTTCTGCTCCTGGCCATACTCATCCCTGGCGCATGTCGCGCCCCCTCGCGGCCGCAGCTTGTCGTCAGCTCGAAGTTCTTCACCGAACAGGTCGTCCTCGCAGAATTGCTTGCGCAACATATCGAAGCGCGCACCGGGATTTCAGTGCGGCGCAAGTCAAATCTCGGAGGGACATTGCTTGTGCAAAAGGCGATGCTCAGCGGCGACGTTGATCTCTACGTCGAATATACAGGCACTGCGCTGACAGCCGTGCTGAGTGAAAAGCCAGAAGGAGATTCAGCAGCCGTATACCAGCGGGTTAAAGAGGAATACGCCAGGCGGTTTGGTTTGGAAGTCACCGAGCCCTTGGGATTCGCGAATTCTTTTGCGATGGTCGTGCGTGGCGAAGATGCTAAGAAGGAGCATCTCAGCAGGATGTCCGATATCGTTCCGCTCGCGCCGCGCTGGCGCGCCGGAGTGGGTTATGAGTTTCTCGAACGGCCCGACGGATACCGAGGCTGGACAGAGCGATACGGCCTGAAGTTCGGCAAAGATCCCAGCGTCCTCGATCTTGGTCTGTTATACCGCGCGCTCGCGGAAAAGAAGGTCGATATCGTCGCCGGCAACTCCACCGACGGCTTGATCGATGCGCTAGGGCTCGTTTCGCTTGAAGACGACCGCCACTATTTTCCGCCTTACGATGCCACGCCGATTGTGCGGCGCGCTGCACTCGAAAAGTTTCCGCAACTGCGCGCCGCCCTGGCAGACCTGGGTGGGAAAATTTCAGAGGGGGAGATGCGCCGGTTAAATCGTCTGGTGGATGCGGATCAGCGCGATGTTGCGGTAGTCGTCCGCGAATTCAGGGCTGCAAAAGGATTGTAGTCCTGCGGCAAACGAATAAGGGAGGACCCAGGCGTTGACGCGGTCAGATTGTCGTCTAGCGCACCGGGTCAATGAAGGCCTGCAACAGGTCCGCGCGTTCCTTGTTGTCGGTAGCCAAAACGCGGAGCAAGTCGCTTACAGAAACCATGCCGTGAAAATTGTTCCGGCCATCCATCACAAGAAGATGGTAGACATTGTGCTTATCCATCAGAGCAAGGCAATCCTCGAGCGTCATCTCCAGGCTGACACTGATCAAGTTGCGTGACATGACGTCGGAGACTTTCATCCATGCGGGACACTTGTTTTCAGCGGCCACCTTATCAGAGATGTCACTTTGCGAGACCACTCCGATCAACCGTCCGGCGGAGTCCAACACTCCGACTGAGCGAACTTGCCGCTCGCGCAGGTATTGGGCTGCCTGATGAACCGACGTTTCTTCCGAGATGGAAAACACTTCTCTGCGGGACCCGATGAGCTCAGAAACTTTCATAGGACTCTCCGCGGGCGGGACTTGGCGGGACTGGCCCGATAGTAGGCCCGTCCCTCGCGGATTGCAACGGCTGCGCGGTCCGGGCGCGCCGGCGAGAAGATGCTTACTCACTTCTCTCCGGCCCCTACCGGATGAAAACGCAGTGGCGCATCCGAGCCGGCAGCGTAAATCAGCAGCTTCCCGTCCTTCACCGCAAACCTCCCGGCACTTTCCAATGCTTTCAGGTAAGCGGTTTCCTGATCCGATGCGCCCGGATCGCACATCATCTTTGTTCCTGCCAAGACGGGCCGAGCTTGATTTTGTCGCCACTCATTTCCGCCGGTCCCATGAACCGGTTACAGGACCCGTTAACCGAAACTCTTCCCGCCTCCAAAAATGCCACCGTCACTTTTGAATGCTCGATTACCGGTTTTCCACCGATCTCTTCCAGTGTCCATTGTGTTCCCCTGAGATTTACGGGTTGTTGCGTGGATGCCGATTGCGCTGGCTTTTTCCCGGCTTCGCACCCCACCAGCAATAGGCCCACTGCGAAAAACGCGCCGATTTTCTTCATGCGATTCATCGTTTCCTCCGTGTGCGTCCCGGATGCGCGGTGTGCCAATCCTCAGCCCGTCCCGCTTTCTGACGCAAGACAAAGATTGTCCGGAGAATCGCTTGCATTGCCGGGTTGCCCGCCCGATGCGCCCTCTGCTAGAGTCCCAACAGAAGGCCCAACAGGGGAAACCGAATGGCAATTTCACCGGATTTGCTGGAGATGCTGGTCTGTCCTGTGTGCAAAGTGCCCGTCACCTTGCTTGACGACCAGAGCGGGTTGAAGTGTCGGTCCTGCAGACGTGTCTATCCGGTGCGTGACGATATTCCCGTGATGCTACCGGAAGAAGCCTCCATCGCAAACGAATAGACCCGCCCGCACCGAGGAAATTCCCAATGCTGAATCCAGTCGCAGAGTCACTACCACGTCTGAAGCGTCTGTTGCCCCGCCTCAAGGGACGCCGGATAGGAGTTCTCGGCGATCTGATGCTTGACCGCTACTTGTGGGGCACAGCGTCGCGGCTTTCGCCGGAAGCCGCTGTTCCTGTTGTGGATTTTGCTGAGCAGAGCGAGTGCCTCGGCGGCGCAGGCAACGTGGCGGCAAATCTGGCTGCGCTCGGCGCACGCGTGGAAGCTTTTGGGGTAATCGGAGAAGACGAACCAGGGCGTGCCCTTCGAGCGTGTCTACGTGCCGCAGGAATTGCAGAGCAGGGAATCGTTGCCTCGAAGTCGCGAATCACCACCGTCAAAACACGCGTGATCGCGCGTCACCAGCAAATTGTTCGCATCGATCACGAGCGCCGCGAACCTGTGCCCGCGCCCGTAGAAGAGAAGCTCTTCCGCCACATGCTCTCAGTGCTCAAGAAACTCGACGGCCTGGTTCTTTCCGACTATGACAAAGGGTTGATCACTGACGCTTTTGCAGATCGCGTGCTCAGCGCCTGCCATCACTTGAAGGTGCCGGTTTTTGTAAAGCCGAAAACGTCGCGGCTCTATGCGTATCGCGGCGCGCGCGTCATCGTATGCAACGCTAAGGAAGCGGGTTTTTTCGTTACGCGCTCTCTGCATGACGAAAAATCTTTCGAGGAGGCCGGCCGCGCTCTTCTGGCGCATTTTGGTTGTGGCGCCGTCGTGATCACTCGCGGAGAAAAAGGCATGAGCATTTTTGAGGAATCCTCGCCGCGCCACATCACCATTCCGGCGACAAGTTTTGAGGTGACCTACGCCCGGGTCGGGCAACCCGGTGTGGAACGCGGCAGTACCGGTCGGCAGGTTTTCGATGTGACGGGTGCGGGCGACACTGTGCTGAGCGTGCTTTCGCTAGCGGTGTCTGCCGGGGCGACTCTGTCTGACGCCGCTGTGCTCGCCAACGCTGCCGCAGGCGTCGTCGTAGGAAAACTTGGCACCGCCGGCGTGACCGTGCCGGAGCTCGCTCACGCGCTTGGCGATCTCAGACGTTAGATGCCACTTTGCGCTTCGTCGCTTATTGATTTTCTTTACAGTGACGGCCTAGAACGATGGCGGAAAACTGAACGACTTGTCGTCCGAATTGACCCAAACGTTCAGCTGTTTGGTCCGGCGGCTTTTCTCAATATCGGATTTGTCCGGAATCGGCGAATAGGGGCTGACCTCGATGGTCAAGATCACTCCATTCGCGCCTTTCCGTGTCGCCGCTTTTACGATCGAATAGCTTTTCACCGGGCCGTAATAGCCCTCGGGTCCCCAATCCGCCAGAAAGTCGCCCAGCTTGTAGCTCGTCGAAGGTTTCCATAGCTGATAGGCCTGGTTCGTATTGCCGGCAACCAAGGCATCCAGAAAATGTTCCGCCGCCTTTTTCTCCGGGTAGTAGCGCAAAGAGAAATACAGGACAATCGCAAGAGCGACGGCTAACGCCGCGATCGTAAATGTCCAAACTTTGGATTTGTTCGAGGGTTCGGGAGGCGGTGAGAGAAGTGACATTTGTTTTCTGCTGCGACTCGCGCAGGACCCTCATCGTAGCAAAGTCAGGCAGGAGAGAACAAAACTTGTCGCGAAGTCTGCGTCATGGCGAACGCAGGAAACCCTTCGAACACCAATATTATCCTGCCAGCATCAATTTAGACACCGGTATCAGGCTTCGAGTGCCCCGCCTGCTCCATCCGGCAGCTCAATTTCATATTTGGTGCGTGTTTTTTCCTGATGAATTTCCAGCGCCAGCGCGATGAGGCGGTCAATCAGTGTACGGAAAGGAATACCGGTTGCTTCCCACAATTTTGGATACATGCTGATCGAAGTGAAACCGGGAATCGTATTCACCTCGTTCAAGAAAAGTTTGCCGCCCTGCTTTTCGAGGAAGAAATCCACTCGCGCCATGCCGAGAAGTTCCAGCGTCCGGAACGCTGCGACCGCCAAAGCCTGAATTTTTTTGATTTGCGCCGGCTTCAATTTCGCCGGAATGATCAGCGCCGTTCCTTCTTCCAGATATTTCGCGGTGTAGTCATAGAATTCGCGATGAGGCACGATTTCGCCCGGCACGGAAGCTTGCGGCTCGTGGTTCCCCAATACCGATACTTCGATTTCGCGGGCACTGACCGCGCGCTCCACGAGAATCTTCATCGCAAATTCCGAAGCCAGATCTAACGCAGGGGCTAGTTCCGCGCGCGAGTGCACCTTCGTCATTCCAACTGACGAACCCAGCGTCGCCGGTTTGACGAAAACCGGATACTGGAACTTCTTCTCAATCTCGCGCTGAACGGCCTTCGGGTCGCGCTCCCAATCCGCGCGATACACCGTCACCCAGGGCACCACTGGAATGCGCGCCTGCTGCAACAGCCGTTTCGCAACATCCTTATCCATGCCGACGGCCGAGCCGAGCACGCCCGCTCCAACAAACGGCAGTCCGGCTAAATCGAGCAGTCCCTGAATCGTTCCATCTTCGCCATACGTCCCGTGCATCACCGGGAAAACGACATCCAGCCGCTGCCCCATGCCGTTGCGATCGAGCGGAATCAGCGCTGCGTCCGTCGGGTCCGCAGCCATCACCACACGTTGCCCGCCTTTCAACACTTCCGGCAACATCTTCTGCGCTGCGCCGCCAACCAGCCAGTGGCCTTCCTTCGAAATTCCGATCGGCACCGCCTCGTATTTGTCCGGGTCGAGCCCGCGTATCACCGAGGCCGCCGACGCCAGCGACACCTCATGCTCACCGCTCCGCCCGCCAAACAGAACGCCAACTCGTAACCGCTGCTTGTCTGTAGTCACATTCCATATCTTTTCAGAAAAGCAGTCTGGACCAAAGCGGAGAAGCGAGAAGCGTTTCCCAACAGTCAGTGGCCTGTGAGGGGGTAAAGGGAATGGCGCGGATCCCGCGTCTTTCAAACTGTCGTGCGCAGCGCTACCACGCGGATGCCGCCGTTAATCGTATGCAATTTGATTGGCACTCCACCTTGCCCAAGTTTTCCGCGCATTTCCCGCGGCTTCAGTGAGCCTTGCATCGCCATCGGCAGCTCCGACAAGAAATTCCCATTTAAGCAGCGCGCTTCCAGGTCCGCCTGCGAATCCGCCGGCAGCGCCAGAATTACGGAGCCGTTTGTGGTTTCTGCGATTGTGCCCGCGACGCCATGCACGTGCGAAAGTTCCAGCCGCACGTTTCCGTTTGTGGTGCGCGCGTGTACGGTGCTGTCGGCACCGTAGACCTCGATGTTCCCGTTCACCGTGCGCAGTTCTTCCACTTCGTCAACTCCGGCGATTCGAAGCGTCCCGTTCACTGTGCCGAGGTGCTCGACTTTCGCGCC
>QHYO01000267.1 GCA_003224135.1 Acidobacteriota bacterium
AGGTTTTGAAGGGTGGCTTTCCATTGACGAGTATTTCAAAAGTGCCACCACCGATCACAACATCGACGGAGTTAGCGATTACGCGAAATTCCTGCTTTCAAAGGGTTATAAGCCCAATAAACGCAGAAAATATTTCAGCAATAAGTTTCCCGCGAAGCTACCGTTTGAGTTATCGAAACCGAAGTTTCTGGAAACGCGCGCTTGCGAGTTTCTCGAACGCCATGCGAAAGAACCAGTTGTTCTCTTTGTGGCTTTCCACGAGCCTCACCCGCCGTACAACGGCCCATTTAATAACGAACATTCGCTCGGCGAGATTTCGCTCGATTCGAGCTTCGACAACGTCTTCGGGGACCAGATCCCCCTTTACTACCGGCTGCGCCAGGAAAATTCTGGGAGAAACTTGCACGGTGCCGAGGCATATCGTCGGATCAAGCAAAAGTATTTCGGCTTAATCACCGAAATCGATCACAGCGTTGGCGCAGTTCTAAGCAAGCTGGATAATCTCGGAATAAGTGATCGGACGATTGTCGTCCTCACTAGTGACCACGGCGACATGATGAGCGCACAAGGACTGCTCGGTAAAGAGGTCATGTTCGAACAATCGGTCGGCGTGCCGTACCTTGTCCGAATGCCAGTGCAACAGCGTTCAATGCGCTGTTCCCAGTCTATTAGCCATATCGACTTCATCCCAACTATGTTGAATTTAATGGATAAACCGCCACATCCGCAGTGCGTTGGCAAAAGCCGAGTGAATCTGATTCGTGGAGAGAGCTCCAGTCCAGACTTGGTGTTCCTGGAATGGGCGCCATTACCTCCTAAGAGAAAGATGCAACTCGGCAAGGAAAGCAAACTGGCCGGAAAGGCCGACATCGACCGCGCTCTGGACCAATCCACGCGGGCGGTTGTTTCACCGGATGGTTGGAAGCTCTGTCTCCGCGATAAAGACAAGAACGAGCTTTACAACCTTGGCGCAGATCCGGACGAGCGGCACAATTTGTTTTACGACAATTCTCACCGGGACGTCATTGCCGACCTCACCACGCAGATTCGTCGTTGGCAGGCGCGGGTGGGCGACAACTTAAAAGTCTAAAAGCGCGGGGTTAGCGGACTTGCCATGGCTGCTGGCTGGACGGGCAAATCATCTTTGCATCTGCCGCAGGACGGCTAAGTTTCTTCCAATGATTCCGGCCCTAATCTTAACCTTGTCGGCCGTCGCCTATCGGGTCGCGACGGGACTCTTGATTCACTCTGGCCAAGCGGCTTGGTTGTCGAACTTTGCGCCGCTCGCCGCCATCGCGCTTTGCGGCGCGGCTTATTTCCCCACGAAATTCAAATTCACCGTCTCACTGGGTGCGCTCTTCATTTCCGATCTGTTTTTGAATTACGTTTATGCCGCACCGTTGATTCAGTCGCACATGCTCAGCCGCTACATCGCGCTAGCACTTGTCGGCTTGCTCGGGTTTGCGTTGCAAAATCGTGCATCGGTCAAGACCCTGCTTCCGGCTTCGATTGTTGGATCGACAATTTTCTATTTGATTACAAACACTTTCTCTTGGCTGAGCGACTCCGGTTACGTGAAAAACTTGGCCGGCCTGATTCAAGCGCTCACGGTCGGCTTGCCGCAATACAGCGCGACTCCCACCTGGATGTTTTTCCGTAATTCATTCCTCAGCGATCTGTTCTTCACGCTTCTCTTTGTCGCGTGCATGAACTTCGGGCGCAAAACCAGCCGGCATGCTGGAGCTGCATTGCCTCGCGTCGCATAAAAGCTAATGCAGCGGCCCGAGCAACGCGACGAGGTCGAGATGCTCGCGCTGATGCTGTTGATTCGGCGCTTTGAGGAACGCGCGAGCCAGCAGTATCAAGCGCAGAAAATCGGCGGCTTCTGCCATCTTTACATCGGCCAGGAAGCGGTTGTCGTCGGTGCCGTAGCCGCGGTGCGTGAGGACGATTACATCATCACCGCATATCGCGATCACGGACACGCGCTCGCGCGCGGAACCAGCGCCAACGCGTGTATGGCCGAACTCTTTGGCAAAGCGACCGGCTGCTCGCAAGGCCTCGGCGGTTCGATGCATTTCTTCAACAAGAAAAATCACATGTACGGCGGACACGCGATCGTTGGCGCGCACGTTCCGCTCGCGGCGGGAATGGCCTTCGCGTCCAGATATCGGGAAGAAGATCGCGTGACGCTTTGCTTCTTTGGCGACGGCGCGATCAATCAGGGCTCATTCCACGAAGCGCTCAATCTCATCGCGCTCTACAAATTGCCGGTCGTTTTGATTTGCGAGAACAATCTCTTCGCCATGGGCACGTCGGTGAAGAGATCGACGTCGTTAAACCAGATCGTCGATCGTGCCGAAGGCTACGACATCCCCGGCGAAATCGTCGATGGAATGAACTTCCGCGAAGTGCGCGACAAATTGAGCGAGATCGTCACCTCAATCCGTAAAGATCCGCATCCGGCTTTCGTTGAAATCCGAACCTATCGTTACCGTGGCCACTCGATGTCTGATCCAGCAAGTTATCGAACCAAAGAAGAGCTGGAAAAATATCGGCTCGACGATCCCATCATTCGTTTGCGCGCGCAGCTGACGCGCGAAGGCAACCTGACCAACGAACAATTCGATGCGCTCGATAAAAAAGCGAAGGAGACTGTGCTGGCGTCGGTGAAATTCGCTGAGAGCAGCCCAGAGTTGCCGGTCGAAAAAGTTTACGACTACGTCTACTTCAACCGAGAAAAAGCGTGAGGGAGATCACTTACCGCCAGGCTCTGAACGAAGCGCTCGCCGAAGAATTGGCACGCGATCCGAATGTTTTTCTAATGGGCGAGGAAGTTGCGGAATATCAGGGTGCTTACAAAGTGAGCCAAGGGCTGCTCGAGCGGTTCGGGCCGAAACGGATCGTCGATACTCCGATCAGCGAAAACGGTTTCGCCGGACTCGGCATCGGCGCGGCCATGGTCGGATTGCGACCGATCATTGAATTCATGACCTTCAGCTTTTCTTTCGTGGCTTTCGATCAGGTCGTGAACAACGCGCCCAACATGTTCATGATGTCCGGCGGCCAGTTCGACATCCCGATCACATTCCGCGGTCCGAACGGGCCGGCGCATCAACTCGGCGCGACCCATTCTCACGCTACTGAATCGCTTTACGCGAACGCGCCTGGCCTGAAAGTTTGCACGCCGGCCACGCCGCGGGATGCTAAAGGTTTATTGAAAACTGCCGTGCGCGATGACAATCCCGTTCTCGTTCTCGAGGCTGAGCTTCTCTACAGCTCGAAGGGAATGGTCGAACCGCCGGACGAAGAACTGCTCATTCCGTTCGGCCGGGCGGAAGTGAAACGCCAAGGCAGCGACGTCTCGATCATCTGTTACGCTCAAACGGTGCCTCTTGCGCTCGCTGTTGCCGCCCAGCTCGAGGAGGAAGATATTTCCGCGGAGATTGTCGATCTTCGTTCGATCAAACCGCTCGACGAGAAGACGATTTTCGACTCCGTGTCGAAAACGCATCGGGTCGTGATCGTAGAGCAGGATCGACCATTCTGCGGCGTCGGCGCGGAAGTTTGTTACCGCATCCAGAAAAACGTTTTTGATGAGCTCGATGCTCCGATCGCGCGCGTTTCTCAAGAAGATGTACCGATGCCTTACAACGAGCGGCTTGAGAAATTCGTTCTGCCAAATGCCGGCAAATTAATCGCTGCCGTGAAAAAGGTCTGTTACGCATGAATCTGGTC
>QHYO01000268.1 GCA_003224135.1 Acidobacteriota bacterium
GCAGTTGATGGGACTTTACGATCGACTGATGAAGTAGCGCTTGAAAATAGCGCGAGATGATGTATATGTTTTCTTCACTGCGCTGACGCACTGTCCATTCGGTCAGTCGCTGCATTCGACAACTCCTCAGAGCAGACGCGTTGACTTGCGCGCGCATCCCGATAGAGTGACAGTGTTGCCGAAGATATCGGCGCAACTTTTTGGGGCGTGGGAAAACTTATGGCGTGGAAGTGGCCTGGCAGTTCAACGAACGGCAGCGGCGAAGAATGGACCGGCTTCATCGATCAGGGCGTGACGATGGAAGGCACGCTGCAGCTTACTGGAACATTCCGGATTGACGGCAACGTGAAGGGCAACATCATCTCCGAGCAAACATTGATTCTGGGTGAGAACGCGAAAGTCGAGGGCCAGATCGAAGGCAACCGTGTGGTGATTGCCGGCCGCTATGACGGCGTGATTTTTGCAAAGGGCCGCGTAGAGATTCAAGCCAAAGGCGTCGTGACCGGAGAAGTTCACTCGCCCTGCCTTGTGATTGATCCCGGCGGAATCTTTGACGGACGCTGCCACATGCTGGCGTCCTCCGATACATCCACGAGCGTGACGATTCCGATTCGTGCGCTGAGCCAGGTCTGAGTTCAGCGTCAATTCCTTCCGATAGCAAACTTTCGCAACAGTTGGTCGTCAGGAAACAGGCGCCTTCCTTTTTCAAGGGCAAACTGCGCGCTCGCGCGGTCCTTCGCGGTTTGATAGGCAAGCGCCAGTGACACATATGTCTTTGAGTCGGCCTCGGGGAAAAGTCGAACCACCCATTCCAATTCCCTAATCGCTTCAGTGTTGCGGCCCGTCGCTCGATATAGTTCCCCAAGATCTCGATGACACAGGAAAGCATGAGGGTCGAGTTGCAATCCCTTGTGTAAGGGTTCTTCCGCGGCGCCTACATTTCTTGATCGCAAAAGGAGGTCGCCTAAACGACATTGCTCGGCAGCCGAATCCGGGCGCAGTTTGACGAGCTTGGTCTGCGCGCCGACTGCGGAAATCCAGTCATTCCGGTCGCTGGCGAGGGCGCTTTTGACCTCAAGCGCGCGCTCATCATTTGGTCGACCCGCGAGAAGCGAGTCGACGGTCGACTCTGCCTCGACAGCGCGGCCACCAGCGCGCTGCGCAATCGCTAACCAATATTGAGCATCAAAGTAGTTAGTTCGGTCCACGGAAGTTGCCTGGAGTTCTTTTGCCGCCACGGCGTAGTGCCCGTCGGAAATCTGCACCCGGGCACGTAAAACGCTCAATTCCTGGTCGGTCGATTCTCCGGTCGCCAAAGTCAGAAATTTCATGGCTCGCCGAGGTTCGTTGTTTAGAAGAGACGTCTCGGCGGAAGCGACTGGGGCAAGGTGCGCATCTTGAGACGAAAGGTGGTCAGGCAGAGGATTTTCTCCCAGTGCGTCTACGGCTCGCTCAAGTTCTTTGGTAAGAGATTCCCTCAGTAAATGTTCAGGAGCGGAATATTCGAGCTGGGTCCGGTCGTCGGTATTGCTCGGAGCCCGACTTGCGAATGAGTGAATCGCTGCTCGACCCAAACGGAAATAGCTTGGCCAACTCTCCGGGCGCGTAAGATGAAGTGCTTCAAAGTCCTGGCGCAGGGCTGCCGTTTTCCAAAGCGCCCGCGAACGTTCGAACGAGAGAGGCTCTGGCGTCGTTCGAGCCAGGACGAGAAAATCGCGACCCGAACTGCGCCATAACGAGAGCTCGGGAAATTGGCGCTCCAAACCTGAGAGGATCATCGCAAGATCGTCAAACCTCAGCCCGTATGCCTGAATCCACTGAACGAAATTCCCTCCCGCTTCGAGGTGCGCATGAACCACACCGAAAAATTCCCTGGTGTAGAGTGAAGCGACCCCTGCGATCCAGGGATTCGATGGCTCGGAAATGATCAGGTCATATTTTCCCCGGCTCGTTTGCAAGAAATTGCGCGCGTCGTCGAAGTAAATGTGCAAACGATGATCTTGGAGCACGCCGCGGTGCAATCGTTCAAGATACGCGGCCGCTTCAAGGACTCCGGGCTCAATCTCAACGCAGTCGATACGCTCGACGTCGGGAAATCGGGACACCGCCGATGCCGTCATACCGCCGCCGAAACCGATGATCAGAACTTTGCGTGGATGTGGATGAAAAACGGCTCCGAGATCCCCGAGAAACAGTTGAGTGCCAGCGTCCAAGTTGCTGGCGTCAACCTTGCCGTTGATTTTCAGCGCAATGTAATTTTCAGAACGCGTGACGGCAACTGTGGCGTTAATGCCGTCCTTGAAAGATACCAGGTCCTCGGTCTCTGCCATTTCCCGCGCTGTCAGCGCAGAATTGTGGTAGCTGCCATAGAGAACCACTCCGAACGTAGCCGACGCCCTGCTGAAAAATGTCGGTGACCATGCGGTCCAACCGATCGCGGCGAGCAGCAAGGCTGCGACCGCCACGGGCCGCCAATTGCGACTGTTCGCGTTGACAGACAGAATGACGCCGATCGCGACGTTGACGCTTGCGGCGAGGGCCGCCAGCCTAAAACTGCCAATCCACGGGAGCAGAAAAAAGCCGCCCACCATCGCAGCGAGAATCGCGCCAATGGTATTCGCAGCAGCAGCTCGTCCAACACTGCTAGAAAGAGATCTCTCCTTTTCGGTAGAGAGCCGATTCGAGCCGGAAACCAGTGCAAGCACTGCGGGAAAGTTGAAGCCGAATAGCATCGTCGCGGGAAGGAGTGCAAGGGCGCAGGTCACGGCTTGCGCAGCAACAAGGGAAGTAAACTTTTCATCGAAATTGCGCAGGAGGAATAACAACACCTCGGGAATCTCGCGATACATCCACAGCGAAAAGAGAACCGCCGCAGCAGTCGCGAATTGCGTTACGGCAAATACGCCGGCGCTTGCCTCATGTTTTTTTCGAAACCACTTTTCGAAAAGCGCGCTGCCGATCGCGATGCCAAGCAGAAACACGGCAAGCATCAAGCTGAATGCATAAGTCGAACTCCCAAGCGGCGTAGCGAGCAAGCGCGTCCAGCTCAACTCGTAAGCGATGGCAGTTGCGCCGACTGCGGCGAAGCAAACCATGTATAGCGCGGAGGATTGGACATTCGCGCTCTCCGCCCTTCTTGCCCGAACATCTTCGCTGGCCACGGCAATCGGTTGCGCGATCCTTTGCGCGAGAAGACCAGCGATCACGTTCAAGATAACCGCCGTGATTAATGTCAGACGTAATCCCATCCGCGGGATCAGGAAAAATCCGGCGGCAATGGTTCCCGCGACCGCGCCGGCAGTGTTCACCGCGTAGAAACGCCCGGCGCGGATTCCCAGTTGTTTGACTTCGCGTGCGACGCCGCCGAGTAACACCGGGAGGGTTCCGCCCATCAGCGCCGTGGGAAGCGCCAGCACCATGGCGGCGCCGAAAAATCGCAGCGCGAGTAAAGTTGCGGCTGAACCGCCGGCGTGCGGATAGCTCGTAAGATAAAGTTGCTTCACCAGCGCGATGCCAGGAAGCGAAAGCAAGGTGCTCGCGGCAATCGCAAATTCCATCCACGAATAGAGTGCGACTCCGCTCTTGTTCGCAGGCCGCCATTGCGCGAAAATCGCGCTGCCAAGCGCCAAACCACCCATGAAAACGGCCAGTACGGTTGCCACGGCGTAAGCTGAATAACCAAACAGTTGGCCCAGCGCTTTTGTCCAAACGACTTGATCGATCAGCCCTGCCGCTCCCGAGAGAAAGAAACAAAGCTGCAGGCGGAGCAGCGCGGAATCCGGCGCTACGCTATGTTCCGAGGGAATTTTGGCGACCTGCTGCGGTGCGGTTACAGATTTGCGCGCGGGCTTTTTCATGCCGTCACGAAATCGTAGAGGCATCGACTCGCCGCGTCAATCGCAAGAGCCTCAACCGCGCAGAACCGCTTGGCGCGGCATTGACACCTGCCAGGGCCGCGACTATCGTCAAAGGTGAAATTTTTAGAAGGAGCTCAGCAGGAATCCGTGAAAATTCTGGTGATCGGCGGGGGCGGACGCGAGCACGCGCTGGTGTGGAAACTCCGCGAAAGCCCGCGCGTGAACAAACTCTGGTGCGCTCCCGGAAATGGCGGGATCGCCGATGACGCAACTTGCCTTCCGGCGGAAGCAGGGGACTTGGCAGGCCTCGTCGCGATTGCAGAAAAATTGCATCCTGACCTGACGATCATAGGCCCGGAATTGCCGCTGGTGAATGGCCTAAGCGACGCCCTTCGCGCGCGAAATCTGGCCGTAGTTGGCCCATCGCAAATCGCAGCGCAGCTTGAAGGAAGCAAAATTTTCTCCAAACAATTTCTTGCGCGTCACTCGATTCCCACGGCCAAATTGTACGGCGAGTTTGCCACTCCTGATGAGGCTTACGCCGCGCTTTCTAACGTGCCTTATCCGGTCGTCGTAAAGGCCGACGGTCTTTGCGCAGGCAAAGGCGTGCTGTTAGCGCAAACGGAAAACGAAGCGCGTGATTTCATCACACGCGCGATGCTGATTCAGGAATTTGGCGCTGCCGGAAAACGCGCGATCCTCGAAGAGACGCTTGAAGGCAACGAGCTTTCCTTCATTATTGTTACGGACGGAGACAGGTATGCGGTACTCGCGCCTACTCGCGACCACAAGCGCGCATCTGACGGCGACCGCGGGCCCAACACGGGGTGAATGGGCGCATATTCGACCGACGACTTGATGACGCCGGAACTGAAAGCTACGATCGAAACAACCGTCGTAGAACCGACCTTGCGCGGACTGGCCGCCGACGGCATTCGCTACCAGTGATTTCTCTATATTGGCCTGATGCTGACGAAAGATGGCCCCAAGGTTCTGGAGTTCAATTGCCGATTAGGGGATCCGGAAACGCAAGCGATCCTGCAGAATGGAAATGGAAATCCGGCGCAAGTGCTTGTCTTGTCATTGCTTCCGCTGGTTATCCGGGACGGTTTAAGACAGGATTCACTGTTCATGGCCTAACCGCTACTGAGAAAGCTTCCGGTGTGAAGGTTCTGCACGCTGGCACGAAGCGGCAGGGCGACGTAATCGTCACAAGCGGCGGCCGGGTTCTTGGTGTGACGGCGGCCGCGCCGAACCTGGACGGCGCTTTGACCAGCGCATATGAAGCCGCCGCAAAAATTCACTTCGAGGGCATGCACTACCGCACGGACATCGGCGGTGGTGTGGGCAAGGCCCGGTCTGCACGGGATTGACCATGGCTTCCGTCGCTCAACTGTTTCGCGCACCCAAGCGCCGGCTTCCGATGGAAGCTGTCGAAAGCATCGAGGCTGTGGCGGGCCTCGGCTTTTCAGGTTGCGCTCATGCGCGACGGAACAGCGGGCGCCAGGTACTCCTGGTGGATAAAGAAACTCTCGACGCGATGCAGCTTCATCCGGGAATCATCCGCGAAAATATCACCACCGAAGGCCTGAACGTAAACGGCCTCGCCATGGGTGAACAGTTGCGAATCGGCCCGGTGTTATTGCAGGTCAGCGCCGTTTGTACGCCTTGCGACCAACTCGAAAAGGTTCGCCCGGGGCTGCGCCGCGAAATGTATGGTCGGCGGGGAATGCTTTGCCGAGTCCTCGAAGGCGGGGTCATTCGCGTGGGAGAGGCGATTCGCAGGGTTGCTTCGGCGGCATCAGCATGAAGCCGTTGCGCCATTCCTAGCCCTGTCGAGATCAAGAGCCAGGCGGATCGATTTTCCGCCTGAGTGTGCTCGTCTGGCGGAACAACCCAGTCGAATCCGTGCTCTTCTTCGAAGGTCCCCATAACGAATCGCCGCCCGGAGTAAATGAGCGGCACAGCGGCTCGTAAAAAGCCTGTGGCGTCAGGCGCGACCGCTTTTTGTGCTTGGCCTTTGCTGATGAAATCCACTGCCTTCAAGAATTTCGGGTCAGAGCCGGCCAACTTCTCAAGAGTTGGCTCGTTGCCCTCTAGCAATTGCTGCAGCGTCGGCCCCTTGCATTCACCGGGATAGCAGGTTTCTACCAGTTTCCGCGGCGCATGTTTTTCGGGGGGATAGATTTGCGTGAAGCGCGGCCGCAGCACACGTGTCTGCCAGTAGTCGCCCCGTGTGGCAACCACGCTTTGCGTCATGCGATATTCCACGGTCCAGACTTCCGGGCCGTAGTCTTTCGGACCGAAACCAATAATCACCAACTCGAATAACGCCTGCTCCGCTGGAAAATCCAGCTTGTGATGCAGGCGCGCGGCGAGCGGCGAGAGTTTTTCAAGAAAACCGACGCCCACGGTCTCTAAATCCGGTTCCGCTTCACCGCTGTAGCTGCCCTGGTAGCGCGAATCGGTTGCCCCGACGAGCGCGTATCCTTTGTCCAGCCGGACTGGATTTGGATCGGCGGGGATGCGCCATTCTGAAGAGCCCAGGAGCACGGCCACGTGGCGGCCATCGACTGTCATCACGCGCGGCGGGGCCGATCCGGCTTCGATGGGTTCATCAATGGCGATGAACGTCACGCTTTCCCGCGTGGCATGAACGATCACGCGGCCGCCAGTGAGCGTTGCAACGATCTCATCATCCTTGTCCTGGCAACGTACTGGTGTCGCGACAACAGACACGCACACGAAGAATATGGCCAATCCGAGAAAGATTTTCGGAGTTTTGTACCCGGTCTTATGCCGGTATCTGGCCGAACTCATGCTCTTCAGTCTACTCCTGGCCGCTGCCGTCCAGATGAGAATCGCACTGGCGTCGGTAACGGCACCGGAATTTTACCAATTTTATCCCAGGTGGTTTCGCCACGGAGCCGCTTCCGCTAAAATAGAGTGCGAGTTCAACCAAGGAAATTGGCGATTATGGCCCTCAAAAAGACGAAAAGCATCAGTCACGGCGGCAAGCGCGTCAGTGAAATTCTTGAAGCGCACGAACGTTTTTTTTCCGGCAAAGAGCATGGTATCCGCGCAGACTTGACCGGTGCCGACTTGGGCGGCGCGGACCTAAGCGGCGCGAATTTGAGTGGTGCAATCCTGCAAAACGCAAATCTTGAAGGCGCAGACCTTCGGCGCGCTCGCTTGGCGCACGCTGATCTGTCCGGCACCAACCTGCGCAAAGCCGATCTGCGCAATACTGATCTGACGGAAGCCATTCTGCCCGGCGCGAATTTCGAAGAAGCACAAGCCAGCGGCGTGGAATTCTTCCGCTGCGATCTCTCCAACACTAACTTTCGACGTGCGCTTCTTCGCAATGCAAATTTTCGCCTGGCAAACGTGAACGGCGCGACATTCTCGGGCGCGGACATGGGCGTCACCATCCTGCGCGAAACGGATCTGACCGGCGCGGACCTTTCCGGCGTGGATCTCTCCACAACGCTGATGCCGCGCAACTACACGCCAAGGAAGGCCGAAGGCAAGTCCGCCTGAGTACGTTCCCGTTCCGGCGCATGGATATTGGCGACCGCGCGTGATAGCCTCTCGCTGAGTTTCTCTTCCGGAGTCCCGTTGGCTACACCCAGCGCACAACTCGATCACCCTGCGGTGCGCGAACGCGTCCTTGAAATATTGCGCGCGCTCTTAAGCGACCTTGGCAGCGAGGGTGCGTTGCCAATGCTCGGACCATCATCCCGCCTCGATCACGAATTGGGTTTGGGCAGCCTGGAGCGCGTGGAATTGCTTGCGCGCCTGGAAGTAGAATTCGGCGTCCGCTTGCCGGATCAGGTCGTCGCGGAGATCAACACACCGGAAGAACTCACCGTCGCGGTACTGGCGGCTCCCGGCAACAATCGGCCGATAGATGAAGCGCCGTCCGCGCTGCGTGCTTCCGTGAGCACCGAAATGCTCGATCGCAGTGCTTCCGATCAAGAGGTACTCGCGGCGCAAACACTGATCGATATCCTGCGCTACCGCGCGCAACATGACGCGGGGCGCCCGCACCTCCACATCACCGAAGATTCTGACACCGGCGAAAAAACTCTTGCGCTCACCTTTGGCGAGCTCTACGCCGCGGCCCAGCGTTGTGCTGCTGAGCTAGCCCGGCGCGGGGTGCCGCCCGGCGGCCGCGTTTCTCTCATGTTGCCTACGTCACGCGCGTTTTTTGTTTCCTACGCGGGCATACTTCTCGCCGGTGCCATTCCCGTCCCAATTTATCCGCCGTTCCGCGCGGACCGCATCGAAGAATACGCCGAGCGGCAAGCAGCAATTTTGAACAACGCGGGAGTTTCTCTGTTGCTGACATTTCGTCGCGCCGAAGCTGTCGCGAAGTTATTGAAGCCGCGCGTTCGCTCACTCGAATCCGTCGCCGACGTTGAAAAATTTCTGGATGCCGCCGACAAGGCTCCGCCACCCGCTCCCGGCGCCCTGCCCGCGCATCTCTCCGGTAGCCGCGTACGCAAAGCTGGCGACATCGCCCTTCTTCAATACACATCGGGATCCACGGGTGATCCCAAGGGCGTTACGCTCACGCACGCGAATCTGCTCGCAAACATTCGCGCAATGGGTGAAGCAGTTCAATTAACGCGCGAGGACGTCGGAATCAGCTGGCTTCCGCTTTATCACGATATGGGCCTGATCGGCGCGTGGCTCACTCTGCTGTATTTCGGTACGCCGCTTTGCGTAATGTCGCCGCTCGCCTTCCTCACGCGCCCTGCGCGCTGGCTCCAGGCTTTTCACAAGCATCGCGGAACGATCACCGCCGCGCCAAATTTTGCGTATGAACTCTGCGTGCGCAAGATCGCCGACGAAGAAATCCAAGGACTCGATCTCAGTTCCTGGCGCGCGGCTCTGAACGGCGCGGAGCCGGTGAATCCGGAAACGCTCGAGCGTTTCGAAAAGCGCTTTGCGAAATATGGATTCCGCCGCGAAGCGCAGCTGCCGGTGTATGGCCTCGCCGAGGCTGCGCTTGCCGTCACGTTTCCGCCCCTGAATCGCGGCCCGCGTGTGGATATGATTGATCGCGACCTTTTCACCTCCCAGGGCCGCGCTGTGCCCACCGCGCCGGGTCCCGCCGCGATCGCATTCGTTTCCTCCGGCAGTGCCGTGCCAAATCACGAAGTGCGCGTCGTCGCCGACTCTGGCGACGAGGTTCCCGATCGCATCGAAGGTTTTTTGTGGTTTCGCGGCCCTTCCGCCACCCGCGGCTATTACAACAATCCGGCTGCGACACAAAAACTCTTTCCCGTAGGTCCGCTAACGGAGGGCGAATACGCTTGGGTGGACACCGGCGACCGCGCCTACTGTGCCGAAGGAGAGATCTTCGTTACCGGCCGCGTGAAGGACATCATCATCAAAGGCGGTCGCAACCTCTACCCTCACGAAGTGGAAGAACTCGCCGGACGCGTCGATGGCATCCGCAAGGGCTGTATCGTCGCGTTTGGCTTGAAGGACGCGGGCAGCGGCACCGAAAAATTAATCGTGGTCGCCGAATCGCGGGAAAGCGATCCGTCTCGCCGTTCCGCGATCGCTGCCGCCGTCAGCAGCGAAGTTTCGCAGGGACTCGGCATTCCGCCCGACCGCGTCGAGCTGATTCCGCCCGGCAGCATTCCCAAAACCTCCAGCGGAAAATTGCGCCGTGAAGAAACGCGTGGCCTCTTTATTGCCGGTACGCTCACCTCGAAGAAGGCTCCCGCTTGGCTCCAGATCGCGCGGCTCGGCACATCGGGCACGCTCAAGAATATATTGCAGTTTACGGCATCCGCGCTGCGCCGCAGTTTGGAAATTCTCTATGGCATTTATTTCGGCGTAATCTTCGCCATCTGGATCCTCCCGGCTTGCGCCGGCGTGCTGTTCTTTCGCGATCACAGCGCCGCGGGACGTTACACCTCCGCCGCATTAAGGATTCTCTTTTTTCTTTCAGGTACGCGCGTCCGCGTCATCGGCAAGGAGTTTATGAACACGCCTGGCGCGAAAATCTACGCCTCGAATCACACCAGCTACTTCGACGTGCTCCCGCTGATGATGGGTCTCGGCGTTCCTTATCGCTTCGTCGCCAAAAGCGAAGTTCACGATATGCCGTTCATCGGAACGTTTCTTCGCAAGATGGGGCATCTTTCGTTTGTTCGTACCGACACAAATTCTCGACGTGAAGCCATTCAACAAATTGAATCCGCTGTTCGCGATGGAGATTCCGTCTTCGTTTTTCCGGAAGGTACATTCGTTCCCGAAGAAGGCGTCCGGCCTTTTCAGCTCGGCGCATTCAACGCGGCTGTCGTTACGGGGGTTCCCATCATTCCCGTTTCGCTTGCTGGCACGCGTCGTTTTCTGCGCGACGGCACGCTCTTTCCTCGCCCAACCTCTGTTACCATCACGCTCTCTCCACCGCTGTGGCCGGAAGTTTCCGAAAACGGAACCTCCGATTGGCACGAAGTTGTTCGCCTGCGCGACGCCGCACGTGAGCAAATCGCGCGGCATTCCGGCGAACCGCTGGTCTGAAAAAGTTCCCGAAAACGGCGATAACGTTTTGTAAAGAAATGCTTTACAAGCAAAGCAGTTTGCAACTTTCGTTGTAGACCACGCATCTCTATAGGCAACACAAAACAGAAATTGCGTATCGCCGCTTCCCTGCCTGAAGCGCGTCGCGCACGTGAAGCCGCGCATTCTGGCGCGCGCTCGCGCACTACAACACTCATCGGGAGGATTTATGAATCGGAAGTTCGTCGTGCGTCTGCTCGCCTTTGTTTCGCTATCGGCTGTTTCGCTTTTTGGTTCCGCCGCGTACGCGCAGGACACACCAAAATTTGACGTGTTCGCCGGATACTCCTACGTTCGCGAGAATCCGTCCACTTCCGGCGTCGATGGATTTAACTTGCACGGCGGCAGCGCATCGATTGCCTACAACGCAAACCACTGGCTCAGCGGAGTCGCTGATTTCGGCGGCTATCACAGCAACAACATCCTCGGCACTGGAGTTGACGGCACGCTTTCCACTTATCTTTTCGGCCCGCGGATCTCCTACCACCGCGATTCGCGCATCACGCCGTTCGGCCAGGTACTCTTTGGCGTCGCGCATATTGGCGGCAGCAACGGACTCGCGTTCTCCACTTCAAATAATTCGTTCGCTATGACCGTCGGGGGCGGCGTCGATGTGAAGATATCCCGTCGCTTTTCCATTCGTCCCGCGCAGGTCGATTATCTCCTGACGCGTTTCAACGAATTCGGCACGGGTGCGCAAACTCAGAACAACTTGCGCGTCTCCACTGGCGTCGTCTTCCACTTCTAATTGCCACCCGTCAACTACTCATAACGGTCATTCCGAGCACAGCGAGGAATCTCTCGCCTGTCGCTTTTGCGGTCTTCGATTTCGGTTGCCCGGTGCAGGCAGAAGGGGCCCATGCGGCAGGCGTGGGCCCATTGCACCTTCTGCTCACTACACCGCTTCCGGCAAAGCGGCTCTCTTGAGGGGAACCCGATTCACTGCAGCGTGTAAATCACCGTGATGTAGGTATCGACCTCCACCGGCTGCCCGTTCAGATACGTCGGCTGGTAACGCCACTGCCGCACCGCTTCCAACGCCGATGAAATGAACAACGGATCTCCACTCACCGCTTGTAGCGACTGGATCGTTCCGTCCACGGCGATCACTGCGTGCAACTCCACTTTGCCACTGCGGTGCAGTTGATGCGGCAGCACGGGAAATACCGGTTCAACCTTGTGTGTAAGCAGCGCCGGAACAATGTGCCCGATCACAATGCGCTTCTTTTCCGGCGTTTGATCTTCGGGGGGCTTTGGTTGCTTCCGGCTATCAAAAATATTCGGTCCAGGACCATTCGGGCCTTCGCGGTCTATGTACACACCGTCTTCGGGGCGTTCATTATTGATTTGTGAATCGCCCGGAGCTGGACTTGGCACCCGGGGGGAAACGTTAATCGGGCAAGTTGTGCAGAATCTGTTTCTGATGGTTGTGTTCGGTAAACGCGAGCTTTCGGTGGGGTGCGGAGGGCTATTTCTATACGGCGGAATGGGAACTGCAATTCGTTCCGTCAATTCCGCAGGCTTCGCTAACAACGGCGCGATCACCAACACCGCCAAGCCCGCAGTTTGCAACGCGATGGAAATTGCAATCGCGCGGCGCTTGATTTTTCTTTCTCGCGCGCTCCTTTCCGGGTCACCTTCCACCAGACAGCCATCAAAAGCACCCGCGCATGGCTCCGCCTTCACTCGCTCTTCGCTGGACATCACACACCTCCCAAAAAATCTGATCGTTTCCACGAGGCTCAAAATTTGCCGCGCCCGCCTCCGCAGGTTGCCTTGCAGTGGCGGGCGCGGCGCTCGCAGGGATGTGAGGTGCGCGCGTCCTCATGCTCTTGGACACCACATACC
>QHYO01000271.1 GCA_003224135.1 Acidobacteriota bacterium
CAAAGTTTCAAGACGATAGAGATTGCGTGCCGGATTGAGAAGGCGGTCGAGGGCTTCAGAGTCGGAACAATCAGCGGCGGAGAGGCCTAAAACGGCGCGGTAGGCGCTGGCAACAACGGCGGGCGCGTTCGCGGGATAGTCTAGGAGTGCGGCAGTGCGGCCGGTGAGTTGGCTGTCGAATTCTTGGGCGAACTGATCGCCAAACCTTTCCACTCGGGAAGTTCGTTGAGCGGTTCCGTTCCGAAACGATCAAAAAATTGCGGATCGATTTCTTTTATGAGAGCGACCATTCCGCCGATGATGGCACGGGCTTCGCTGGGGGTGTCCGAGGCGGCGCACATGCGCCAGAGGCGATGAAGAACGATGCCCGAGACGGTATGAACCATCGTGGTGAATGCGGCAACAGGGAGAACATAGCGTGCGATTTCAATGGCGCGTTTTTCAGCGGAGCGTTCGATTTTTTGGATGCGTTTGGGATGCGACATCGGGCCGACATGCCAAATGTCGAGAAGGATTTCGCGGGCTTGCGGAAGAAGGAGAGAGGAAAGTTCGCGATAGTACGACCAGGCGCGGGCGATGGCTCGTTCGTAGATGGCGCGGGATTCGGCGTCGAAGAAGAGAGAGACAGGGGGGACGTAGGCCTGGGTACGGTCCATGCGGACATAACGCTGGCTTTGCTGCTCGGAATTGTAGAAAGGATGGGCGTGAAGGAAAGACCAGACGAATTGGCGGCTGATATTTTCGAGACCGAATTCGAAATGCGCGTGTTGATAGACCGTGTGGTGGCCGCTGAAAAAAGTGGCGGCGCCGATGTTGAGACGCTGCTTGTCGGTGACTTCTTCTGGTCCGATGAGATGAGAGGAGTAGCAAGTGCGCGCGGCAGCGATTGCGGAATCGAAAGGATGCGCGAAGGCGTTGCGGAGAGTGATGCGCGGCGGAGCGGACTCAACGAGTTCGCTGGGATCTCCGCTTTGAAACATGCGCGATTGGGTGGCCACAGTAGGGAATCATTTTACACGGAGGGAAGGTGAAAAGCGTGATTTGTGACTGGTGGCCCGTGACTCGGACGAGTGCTTCGAGAAAAAAAAGGACAGCCATGAAGGGCTGTCCTCGAAATGCTACGAAACGTCGGGCTGCGATTACTTTTTAGCGGCAGCGGTTTTGGCTGCGGCGTCGGCGTATTTCTTGGTGAAGCGCTCGACACGGCCAGCGGTGTCCACGAGCTTCTGCTTGCCAGTGAAGAAAGGGTGGCAATTGGAGCAGATTTCGACGCGCAGCATATCGCCCTTAACGGTCGAGCGAGTGGGGAATGTGTTTCCACAAGCGCAGTGGACGGTGACTGCGTGATAGTCGGGATGAATACCGGGCTTCATTGAATCTCCATTCTGTCGCGGCCGGTCTGCGCCACATCCTGCACGAGCAGGGACAAACGAGGCGTCGCTAGGTCGCGAGGCAACTTCACATTATAACGTGGAACAGCGGTTCGACCAAATCTGCAAAAAAGGGCGACGGATCAGGTGCTGGGGATTACCGCGGCAACTTCATTGGAGTAGATGCTTTCTGAACCATCCGCTTCGACAGCTGTGACCACGTAATAGTAGTGGCCGCCGTTCTGAACGGTGGCGTCCCTATAGTTGAGCGAAGGGATGATAGAGCTAGTTATACGCTGGAACGGGCCGTTTGAAGTCTCGCTGCGATAGATGTGATAACCCGCGACAGAGCTTGCGCTGGGATCCCAATTGAGGGTTACGGCATGAGACGGCACAGAACTGGGTGAACTGGTCGTGGAGTTTGTGGCCGAACCGGCCACACCGAGTTTCACGGATGTCGAAAGCGAAGAGGTTCCGACAGTGATCGTGGAAGAGGAATTGCCCGCCACCGTGGGATGAAACCAGACTTGAAACTCGACCTGCTGATCAGGCGACAACGAGACGCCTTTGGCTAGACGAACTGATGGAGAGGGCAATATTCCCGGTGTTTTTCAGAGTAACCGGTTGCAGGGTGGAGCTGTTCACGGTGCGCGCGCCAAAATTCAGGGAAGCGGGCGAAGCCGCGAGCGCTGGAGTCGCTTTTTCTCCGGAGCCGGAGAGCGGGACGCTGACGGGGGCCTTCAAGTCAGAACTGGAAATGACCAGCGAGCCGGAGGCGCCTGAAGTATTGGAAGGAGCGAAAACAACACTAACGCTAACCTGTCCCCCCACCGGCAACATTACGGGGACCTTCGCGGAGGAGAGTGTAAATCCCGAGCCGGAAACGCGAAGCTGCTCTAGATCAATGGACTCCGCGCCGGAATTAGTGATTTTGACGGTCTGCGAATTCTTCTGACCTACCACCACAGACTTGAAATCGACGATCGAAGGAACGACTGAAATTTTTGCGGCGGTTGCGGCAGAAGATTTGTCCGCGGAAGCGGAAGCGCAACCGGAGATTGCCGCGGAAATGATAGCGGTGGCGACGAGAATTTGATGAGAAGTGGATAGATGTTGAAGTGCAAGGCTGCGGAATGGCAGTCGAGATGATTTTCCATGCATGCTTGGGAATGTAGACGGCGGGATCGACTGTTTACAATTTGTTTAGAGTACAGCTTTAGGTCAGGGTGCGAACCTGTACGTGGAACAGATGAGAAGCTGCGGAGGTGGTCCGTTCGGGAGCGGAGAGGCTCAGGAGACGAAGCAGCAGCCGACGCGAACCGTGTTTTCACTAAGCTGCTTGGTCCACACGCGTTTGAGATTCACGCGAACGGGTGGAAGGATTGGCACGTGAAGAACGGCGAGAAGGGTGTCCGGAATGCCTTCTTCACTGGGGAAATCGAGCGCGACGCCGCCGAAACCGAGGTCCACGACCCGGGCGCGATGTGAGGGTTGGTCACCCAGAACGGCGTAGGCGTTTGTGCCCGCCATAGAAACGCGCTCCGCCTTGCGAGGTACGGTGTAGAGCTGCGGTTCCTCGGGCGCCACGGGAAACGAGGGCCGCGAGGTTTGTAACGGCGAAACCGATGGGGGAGGCGAAGCTGGAGATGCCACCTCGGGAGCGGTGGGAGCCGGGGAAACGGGAGGCTCGGGAACGGGAACAGTGGCTTGAGGTGCGGCGGATATTTCAATAGGTGGTTCCGCAGGCGGAACGGCAGGCTCGGTTGCGGAGGGCCCGGATCTTGGTGGCTCGCCTGGTCGATCTGCAGCGGGCGCTTCCGCACTCGGCGGGGCGGCTTCGGCGTCTGCCCTGCGGTAGTTGTCCTGTTTTGCGCCATAGAGGCGTTCGTCGGCAACGCGAATTAATTGCTCGCGTTGTTCGCCATCCTGCGGATAGGTGGAAACACCATGATCCATGGTGACGGAAATCGTAAGCTCGAGAGGGCGAAGAATTTCCGCGAAGACGACCTCGACGCGCCGGCTCAGCGCCGAGGCTTGCGCGGAATCGGTTTGCGGGAGGACGAGAGCGAATTCATCGCCGCCAATGCGGAAAGCGGAGTCCGAAATACGGAGAGCTTTCTTTAGCGTTGCCGCCGCTGCGCGTAGAACTTCATCACCGCGAGGGTGGCCGTACTTGTCGTTCACTTCCTTGAAGCGATGAAGATCGAGGACAACCAGGCTCAGAGGATGAGTGTAGCGGCGAGCGCGGTTGAGTTCCTTGTCAAAATTTTCGCTGAAGAGGCGGCGATTGTAGAGTCCGGTGAGTGGATCGGTGATCGCGTTGCGATGCAGATTCTTGAGGTCCTCATACTCGAGGACTACCGGAACACGAAGGAATCCAGAGGAGGTAAGCACGTCGACGAGCGCGGTCTGCAAGGAGACGTGGGACTCCGTGCGTTCAGAGAGATAGATTTTGCGGGCAAGGACTTCGTCCCAAAGGGCACCCGCTTTGTCTTCGGGAATTTCTACGTGAGCGATAGCGAGAAAAAAACGCTGGAGAAATTGCGCGCGGGCGCTCGACTCTAAACCATCGAGCGTGTCTGCAATCAATTCAAAATAGGCGTCGTTCGGACGCATGCGCGCGGATACCGGAACGCCGGAGCTGGGAATCACCGGTGTGGACCTTACCTCTTTTGTCCCCGCGGGGAATGGGGCGATGCGACTGTGGTGCAAGAGGAGTGGAGCAACCGGAGTGCCAAGCACGAAGCGCACACTTTCGTTGCGAGCAAACACTTCTTGCACCTGCAAATGGGCGTAACGATAACACAAACAGTAATTTAGTCGAGGAAAAATCTCATCGTCAGGATGGGCAACGCATCCGCATCGAGACTGTCGCGTAGTACTGCTTCCCGAGCGGGCCTAAGAAAGTGGGTGAACAAATTCTAAACCGAAGAGGCGGAGATCGCCGGCGGATTCCTGGCGAAGAACACGAGCCGCAATGGGGGGCGTTTCGTAAGGAACGAGGCCTGATGTGGAAGGCGAGGGGGTAGGGATTGTCAATTGAATAAGTTGTTCTGTTTGAAGGAGATGCGAGGAGGCAATGCAAGCGCCAGTGGAGCTTATGTTCAAGGTCTTCGTGAGTTCGATAAATTCAACGCCCATAGCGTCCGTACCCCGCAAAAAGACAGGGATTTGTATGCGAATACGTGGGTTTTGCCGTTGTTGGGGGGCGGACACTAATTTTTGAGTCTTCAAAATTTGACTAGGCACTTGGCTCACTTTAGTACCGTTGAACTAGTACGCTGTGAGCATCCGACATGCCAGAGTCAGGACGATGATGTAACCAGATAAGGTACTGATAATAATAGTGTTAACTGGAAATAAGGGGTGGCGCGGGGAGGTTCGGTGAGAACGGGAATTCGCAAATGTCCAGAGAGTTTTCCCCAATTGTGCAAATGGAACGGATTTACCATTGACAGTCCTAGACCCCAATGGGAGGATGGCCGAGCGCAATGGGAAAATTTTTGCCACTCTCGAGGAGCGGTAGGAGAGCACGCGAATGAGCGGACGAGTGGCAACGCAAGCGACAACCGACAGCCTGTTCCCCACAGTGCTGAGAGTGGATTCCTTTCGGGCAATTATCGAAGGCATAGAGGCCGCCATCTTGGTGGCCGATCGCACAGGGCGACTGCTCGCGGCGAATGGCGCAGCCAAAATCATTTTTGGATTACTTGAATCAGCAGATCACCAGAACATCAACATTTTTGAGTTTCTTTTCGAAAGCGACGGAAGGGACATTCTAGAAGAGCTGACGACCGGCAGAGCCTGGGCGGAACGCGAAATTGTGAAGGGCGAGAGCCGCAAGATTGTGCGCGTGCGGCTAACGCCCGACTCGGACTGGCTCGTCCTGCAGATCAAAGAGAAAATTGCCGACGCGGCGTCGGGACCTGGCGGCACACAGTTGACGGTCCAGGAACTGCTGCAGGAGCGGGAGATTACCTACCGGAACCTGCTGGCGGCGTATTTGAAATTGCAGGAAGTGAATCGGCAGAAGACGGTTTTTCTGGCGTCGGCGGCGCACGAACTAAAGACGCCGCTCGCGGTGATCAAAGGATATTATGACCTGCTGCTGGCTGGCTCGCTCGGTCGCCTGACCGAAAAACAGAAGGACATTTTAGAGGAGTCTAAGGAAAGCTGCGAACGCCTGGTGCGGCTGGTCTCGATGTTCCTTAACTATTCGGCGCTTGAAAGCGGCAAGCTTGTGCTGCAGCTGCGCGAGAACGATTTGCGGGATTGCCTGGATGAGATGGCCAAGCGGTGGGCCGAGGCATTTCAGAGAAAAGGCGTGAAACTTGAAGTGCAGCTCGATCCATCTATTCCGACATTTCGATTCGACTATCAAAAAGTGCAGCAAGCGGCGGCAAACCTTCTCGACAATTCGCTGAAGCATACGCCGTCCGGGGGAAACGTGGCCCTGGTGGCGAAGCCGCATTTTTGGGAACGCCGCGTCGCCGACGCCATGCCGAGCCAGGAACGCCGCAGATTTCGGCTGCCGCGGCCGAACAGCGTGGAAGTCAGCGTGACTGATTCCGGTACGGGGATTCCTCCCGAGCACCACCAGGAAATCTTTGAAGACTTTGTGCGTGTGGACCGGAACACCTCAGGAATGGGCCTGGGACTGGCGATCGCGAAACGACTGGTGCAGGCGCATCGCGGGAAAATTTGGGTGGAAAGTGAAGCGAAAAAGGGAAGTACGTTCCGATTCCTGCTGCCCATCGAGCAAAGTTGACACGATTTCGAGGGAGTTCGCTGAAAGGACAAGGGCCATGGCTGTTCGAGAAAAAGTGTTGGTGGTGGACGACGAACCGAGCATCCGGAAATATTTGCAGACCTTGCTTGAAGTGGACGGGTTCGATGTGGAAACCCTCAGCAGCGGACGGGAAGCGATCAAGCAAATCAGTGAGGGCCAGCGGCCGGACTTGGTGATTCTGGACGTGCTCATGCCTGAGATGAGCGGCATTGACACGCTGAAAGAGCTGATGCACCTGGACCGCACGCTGAACATAATTATGTTGTCGTGCTCGAACGAAGTGGGCACGGTGGTGGAAGCCATTCGCATCGGTGCGCACGACTACCTGACCAAGCCCTTTGAAAAATCTGAACTCGATGCGGCGATGCTGAAGTCGCGGCAAAAAAAGGAACTGGCGACAGAAAATCAGGCGCTGCGCGATTATTGTGACCAGGTCACGGAGGATTTGAGTTTCCTCGCGGCGAGCCCGCAGATGGTGAGGATCCGTCAACAGATTTTGCAGATCGCGCCAGTGGATGTGCCGGTATTTGTTTGCGGAGAGAGCGGCGTCGGCAAGGAAGTGGTGGCGCGGATGATCCATCTTCGCTCGAAGCGCAGGACGCAGCCATTTGTGAAAGTGAACTGCGCGGCACTTCCCGGAGAGCTGCTCGAGTCCGAGCTTTTCGGATTTGAGCAGGGCGCGTTCACCGGTGCGGTGCGAGCAAAGCCGGGCAAATTTGAAATGGCGAACAAGGGAACGATCTTCCTGGACGAAATCGCGGAGATGAGCACGCACCTGCAAGCGAAGCTGCTGCACGTCCTGCAGGATCACCAGTACTCGCGTCTGGGTGGGCGGCACCTGATTGATACGGATGTGCGCGTGCTGGCGGCAACGAACGTGGATGTGCACGAAGCGATGAAGACGGGGCGCTTCCGCGAGGACCTATACTATCGCTTGAATGTGCTTTCGATTCTGGTGCCGCCGTTGCGCGAGCGGACCGCTGAGATTCCGCTGTTGTTCCGGCATTTCCTCGATAAGTACAGCGAAAAATTTGGAAAAGAGCCGATGCAGCCGTCCAAGCATTTGCTGGACGCGGCGTTGAACTATCCCTGGCCCGGGAATCTTCGCGAGCTCGAGAATTTCGTGAAACGGTACGTGATTCTTGAAGACGATGAAGGAAGTCTGCGT
>QHYO01000269.1:0-625 GCA_003224135.1 Acidobacteriota bacterium
CGGCGAGTTTGTCTCACGCCGCGACAATCACACGGTCGATGACGACGCCAAGATGTTCTTTGCGCTGACTAACGCCGTCTTCGACGCCGGTATCGCCGCCTGGGATGCAAAGCGCGCTTTCGATTCCGCGCGTCCCGTTACCAGCATCCCTTACCTCTTTCATGGTCAGCAGATCAAAGCTTGGCGCCCTTTTCAAGGGACACAAACCTTTGATGGTTCACTGTGGATTCCCTACCAGAGAACTACGTTTCCGACGCCGCCTTTCCCCGAATACATCTCTGGTCACAGCGCCTTCAGCGCCGCTGGCGCCCAGATTCTTAAGCTCTTTACCCACAGTGACAAATTCGGAGATTCCGTTACGTTTCCCGCAGGAAGCTCCAACATCGAGCCGGGTTTGACGCCAAAGCAAGAAGTCACCCTTTCCTGGGCCACTTACACAGAAGCTGCAAACCAGGCTGGAATATCCCGCAGGTATGGCGGAATTCATTTCGAGCTTGCAGATCTCGTAGGAAGAGCCACGGGGCGTCAAGTCGCGGATCAGGCTTGGGAAAAGGCACTGACCTTTATTAAAGGTAAGAGTGAAGACGACGATTCCTTTCAGGACAAAGATGATGAAGATTAGGTT
>QHYO01000269.1:729-2132 GCA_003224135.1 Acidobacteriota bacterium
CAGCCAGACCGCCGCGTGTCTCTTCAGGGAGTCATCGCGGAGCTTGCTGCGCAAGAGACGCATGGGATGCAAGACCCGCTTGCGAAAGCGCGGGCCATCTACAACTTACGTCATCGCCACCATGCGCTACGACACGTCCGGCACCGGCTGGGGCAACGGCGATGCAATATGGGCTTGCACCGCCAAGTGTGGCAACTGCACGGATTTTCACTCGCTGTTTATCGGCATGATGCTGGCAGCCGGAATTCCTGCTCGCTTCGAAATTGGTTTTCCGTTACCCGCTGATCGCCATGATGGGGCTGTACCGGGATATCACTGCTGGGCGGAGTTCTATGTCGAGCCCTACGGCTGGATAGCGGTGGATGCCTCAGAAGCTTGGACGCATCCCGATAAGAAGGATTATTTCTTCGGGGCGCACGACGACAATCGCCTGCAGTTTACTGTCGGACGAGACATCCGGCTCGACCCACCTCAGCAGGGCGATCCGCTCAACTACTTGATCTATCCTTACGCGCTGGACGGAAAGCCGTTCGCGCTGGAATCCAAGTTCTCGTTCCAAGACCGAATCAACGGTGGCGACTGAGGCTCTTTCCGCGCTGCTTGCCATGCCTGGGAGGTCGGCTTCATCTCAAATGTCCGCCGCTCACCGGTCGCGCGACGACTATCCGTAGAAGTGGCCGCACTCGGCATTTCCATTCGAACCACCACGCGACTCCAGGATGGTTGGCAAGCCCGAAGTTAACTGCGGCACCGGGCTTCAGGAGTGGCTTGTGAGTCTCACACGGGTTTTGTTACACGCGCTAAATACGAAAGAGGGAAACGTGATGTTTTCACACTGGTTGGTACGGTTCACGGGAATTGCGACTCTTTGTTTGGCCGTGTGCGGCGCTGCGTCCACGCAGTATGGTGGAGGAGGTACGCCTGCATCGGGAGGGACCGGCGCGAGTGGCGGATACACTCCGCCATCAGGGGGATATAGCTCCGGTAAAACGATTGGAATTGCTGTTGGCGCTGCAGCTGGAGCTGCTGTTGGTATTGCCCTTCTCGTGCGGCATCGTCATCACTCTGCCGACAAAACGCAGACCTATGTTACCGGCTGCACTCAGTCCATACAGGACGGCATCAATCTAACCGATGAGAAGGACAACCAGATCTACTCGATCGTAACCAACAGCAAATCCCTGAAAGCAGGCGAGCGAATCATCCTCAAAGGAGTTCTGGTGGCTACCGATGGTCCTGGAAATCCGACTTTTCAAATGCGAAGCCGCATCCAACTCGAGCGCTGCGAACCCAACATCCCTAAACTGAGGAAATCGGGATAGGGGGAGCAGTCACCTGCTCGCCCCTCCCACACCACCGTATAGGCGGGTCCGCATACGGCGGTTCCGTAAGTTGAGCCCTCG
>QHYO01000270.1 GCA_003224135.1 Acidobacteriota bacterium
CGTTGTGGCTGGAACGCGCGCTGACTCACGGGAAATAACGAGCCCCGTGCCGGACGAAAGGCGGGCGCGGCGGTATACTGCAAAGGAGAAAGTGCCAAGGTGTTTGCACTTCGAGTAAAGCGATGAAGAAAACGATTTTGATTTTGACGATCGTAGTTGCGGCGACGTTCACGGTGTACATGGCCGACCGGCTAACCAGGGTTCATCCGAACGCGGCTTTACGAGTTGTGAGTGTCCCGAAGGCCGGCGCTCCAGCGCCTGAAATCAAAGTCAAAGATTTGAACGACGAAGACGTGACGCTCGCGAACTACAAAGACAAGGTAGTGCTGGTGAACTTTTGGGCGACATGGTGTGATCCGTGCCGCGTGGAAATTCCATGGCTCATCGAAATGCAGGACAAATACGGCCCAAAGGGCTTCACGGTCCTGGGTATTGCGATGGATGAAGAAGGAAAAGCGGTGGTGGCGCCGTTTGTGGCGAAAGAGCGGTACGACGTGGAGGGACAAAAGCTGCCGATGAATTATCCGATCGTGATCGGGAGTGACGCGGTCGCCGAAAAGTTCGGCGGCCTGCTTGGCTATCCGACCAGCGTGCTGATTTCGCGCGACGGAAAACAGATCAAGCGGATTACCGGACTGATCAACGAAGAGGAAATCTCGAAGTTGATTGAGGGAGCGCTATAAGTTCATGGCCACGCTAGACGAGCGCGAATTTCAGCGAAAGAGCGGGGCAGCGTTTGAAGAATTGAAGAGGCGTCTGCTGGACGCTGGCGATGAGCATGGATTTGATGTGGAAGGCGAAAGCGGCAAACTGGAAGTGATCTTCGAGGAGCCGGTGCCGGCGAAATTCGTGATTTCACCGAATGCTCCGGTGCGCGAGATCTGGATTTCCGCGCTTTCGACCAGCTTCAAACTGGGCTGGTCAGAAACGAAGAATGCGTTCGTGCTCGAAAAAACAGGCGAGGATCTCTTTGAGGTCATGAGCCGCGTGATTTCGCAGCAACTGGGCAGCGAGGTAAAAGTATGACGTTGCAAGTGAGCGCGCGAAGCGGAGCAATCGTCAGCATGATGGCGGTGGCGACACTGATTTCCGCGGCGCGGCTCCTGGCGCAGATTCCAGCGGCACGCGATGTCGTGAAACCCGCAGCATACGCATCCTTTGAGCCCGTGGCACGCGGTAAAGAAATGGAAATCGCGGTGGTGATGAAAATTCGCGACGGATATCACGTGAACGCTCGCCAGACCACGTTCGACTATTTGATCCCCACGGATTTGCAAGCGGATGCGCCGACGGGATTTAAAACAGGCGCGGTCAGCTATCCGAAAGGCACGCTGCACAAATTTAATTTCACCAAAGACAAGCCCCTAAACGTGTACACGGACACCGTCGTCTTGCGGCTTCCCGTGTCTGTAGGCGCAAACGCCCCGCTGGGTGAACAGCACATAGCGCTGAAACTGCGCTACCAGGCCTGCAGCACGGACGTGTGCCTGCCACCGGCAACCCTGCCGGTGGATGCAGTGATTCATGTATCCGCGAAGGAATCAAACCCTAGCCACGCTGAATTGTTCCCGAAACAGTAGCGACATTCACAGGTAGTCTGCGAAACTGCTCGCCATGAATTCCGCGAAGGTCGGAAAAATACTTGGCATCAGTGCCGCCGCAGTGTCGCTTTTCGTCCTGGTTCTGCTGCTAGCGGCGTATTCGCGCAAACGGGCCGCGGAACTGAGGACGCGCGACTGGATCGTGCAGCTACTTGAGGAAAGATTCCAGAGTGACGTTGAGCTGGAGGATTTTCACGTAAACGTATTTCCGCGCATGGGAGTGGGCGGAGAAGGCTTGTCATTGCGCTACCGCAACAAATCCGGGGCGCCGCCGCTGATCCGCGTTGAAAAGTTCTCCTTCGAGTTGGGATTCTGGGGGATTTTTCGTATACCTCACCGGATTCAACGCATCCACTTGCATCGCATGGTGATTACCATTCCTCCCAAGGAACAGCGGGCCGCGGCCCAGCCCACAACGCAAAACAAAAAGATCCCGCAGCTGACAGTGGCCGAGATCGAGTGCGACGACGCACAGTTGCTGATTTTCTCGAATAAACCCGGCAAATATCCGCTGGACTGGGAAATTCACAATCTGATTTTGACGGAAGTTGGAGCGAATAAGGCGTTCTTCTTCCACGGAACGCTCACGAATGCGAAGCCCAAGGGAGAGATCGCAACGAGGGGCCAATTCGGTCCATGGCTTATCGACGATCCGGGCGCCACACCGGTTTTCGGCACTTACGGATTTGAGAATGCCGACCTGGGTCCATTTCCGGGGATCGCAGGAATCTTGTCTTCGACGGGCGAGTATAAGGGTCAGCTGGATACGCTCGAAGTCGAGGGGCAAACGACGACCCTGGATTTTTCGCTGGATCGAGTGGGAAAACCAGTGCCGTTGCATACCGATTTCTCGGCAACCGTGGATGGCACAAATGGCGACACGTTGTTGCATCCCGTGCAGGCGGTTTTGGGCCAGTCGGTGATCGTGGCCAACGGAAGTGTTGTGAACATGCCGGAAAAGAACGGTCATCAGATCACTCTGGATGTGAGCACGCCGAAAGCACGCATCGAAGACATACTGCAATTGGCGATTAATTCGGATAAACCTTTCTTGCGCGGGCCGGTGGATATCAAAGCGAAACTGTCACTGCCGCCCGGCAAAGTAAAAGTGATCGACAAAATGCAGCTCGACGGAAATTTTGTGATCACCAACGCTCGGTGGAGCAGTTCGGAAGTGCGCGAGAAGCTGGAGAGCTTGAGCCGGCACGCGAAAGGTCAGCCGGAAGACGAGGATGCCGGGAGCGCGATCACCGGATTGCAGGGCAGCTTCGTCCTGAAAGACAGCATCATTCACTTTTCGAAGTTGACGTTTTCGGTCCCTGGTGCGGGAGTGGAGCTCGCGGGAACATACGACATCAACGGCCAAAAAATTGACATGCAGGGTCATCTGCGGATGCAGGCAAAGCTTTCACAAACCGTGACGGGCGCGAAATCATTTTTCTTGAAAGCCATCGATCCATTTTTCTCGAAGAACGGGGCGGGCACAGAACTGCCCATTACGATTACGGGAACGCAGGAGAGTCCGGTCTTGGGTGTGACGGTATTTCACAAGAAGTTTGAAAAACAGATGGGAAAACCGGGCGGCGACAAGTGAAAACCTCGCTCGATCGAATGCGCTATCCGCCGTCAAGAGACTAAGCGCTCAGGCGGTCAGCGGAGATTGCACGCCAACTCTTTTACGGCGCTCCCGTCAGAATCGTTCATTTGGATGCGGAGTGGTCCGTCGGTCTTGCGGTAAATGCGCGACGTGACGACGTGCAGGTCGTTGCAAAAGAATTCGGCTACGGAAGCATCGAGTAACAGGTGGAATTTAATCTCGCCAGTCGATTTCGCTCGAAGCTCGACGGCTTTTTCATTTACCTGCAGGATGATGTTCGAGCCGGATTGCGCGACCTTCATGGACCACCAAGGTCCCGCTGAATCTGCAATCGTCAGAGACGATGGCTCCGGCCCAGTCTTCCACAGCAATTCTCCGGCGAGGTTCTGAATAGCCATCGCACGAATCGCGCCAGAACGAGCTTCCGAAGAACCTGCCAACGTGACCGTGGCGAGCTTCCGTTTGCGAAGCGACTGAGCCACCGGGGCGGCGCGCATCTCCAGATCATTCTGCGCATTCAACGAAAGAACGCGTGGCAGAGCCATGCATCCGGCCCAGCCAGCGGCGCTGAATTCCGCTTCCGGCCGGGTTTCCGGAATCCATCCCCAAAGGATGCGGTGCCCCTTGCTGTCGAGCTGCGTCTTCTGAGCGTAATAAGTGCCGTGATCCAGCACTCCGCTGCGCAAGGAATGAAACACCAGGTCTTTCGCATCCAGATCGCCTGTTTCCCAGATCACTTTTCCCGCAGTGGAATAAAGCAGGACGTGTTTCGAGCCGAGCGGAAAAAAGTCCGGACATTCCCACATTTCGCCGGAGTCCACGGGATTCGTGCTTTCGCGCCCGGTCCATTTTCCGGAAACCAGAGGATGCAGATACTCCCATTGCCGCAGATTTTTCGAGCGGTACAGCAGAACGCGTCCACCCTGCTTGCGAATTCCGGAACCAACACCGAGATACCAGACGTAGCGATCCCGCCAAAGAAACGGATCGCGAAAACCGGTGAGCAAGGGATCCGCCGGCGGTTCGATGATGGGATTTTTCCATTTGGTCCAAGTGCGAAGCTGCGCGTCGGCGGAGGTGGCCAGGCACTGCACTTCGCGGAAGGTATGCGTGCCATCGCGCAAGGTGGCCGTTTCAGGCGTGGAGGATCTGACTCCGGTGTAGACGATGCTTGCGGTCCCACGATCATCGACGGCGCTTCCTGTGAAGCATCCGTCTGCATCAGCCCAGCCGGGCGTAGGCGCAAGTGCAATTGGAAGATGGCGCCAATGAATCATGTCCGGACTTACGGCGTGCGCCCAGTGCATGTCGCCCCACACAGCGGCATTCGGGTTGTACTGGAAAAACATGTGGTACATGCCGTTCCAGAAAATTGGGCCGTTGGGATCGTTCATCCAATTTTTTGCGGGGAGGAGATGGAACTGCGGGCGAAGGGGATCGGCTGCGAGGCGCTGCTGCAGGTCGTCGCTACTGAAAAGTGCGAATGGGTGGAAGAGTTTCGAAGCCGGAATTGTTGCCAGAGGAGCGGCCAGTAGCTTGCTCACAAATTCGCGCCGCGAAGCCACCATACCCACCTCCGTGCCAAACGAGACTAGCCGAGTTCCGTCACCGCGTCGCGAAGACGGCGCACAACGCGTTCTTGTCCGAGGACGACCATGGTGTCAAAAAGCGGCGGCGCGACAGCCTGTCCAACGATGGCGACGCGAATCGCGTTGATGAGCAGGCCGGCCTTCACGCCGGCGGCTTCAGCAACCGCGCGGGTCGCATGATCGCAGGGGTCATGGCTCCATTCCGTAAGTGCGGCGAGGGCGTCGGCAGTCTTTCGAAGCAGTTCCTTAATTTTGGCCGGCTCTTTCCAGAATTTTTCTTTTGCAGCCGGATCACGCTCGAACTCGTCGCTGAAAAACGCCCGCGACCAGGACGCAAAGTCGGGAAGCAGCCGGACACGCGGGCGCAGCAGATCAACGGTTCTTGAAAACCACTCACGTCCGGCGCCTGTGGCCCACTCGTCCTTCCATAAACCACTGCGTCTCAACTGAGCTTCCACCTCGGGCAAAAGCTCATCAATCGGCAGCTTCTGCAGGTACTGCGTGTTGAACCATTCGAGCTTGGGGCGATCGAAAACGGCGTTGGTGCGGCTGACGCCTTGCAATGAGAATTTTTCGAGCAACTGGCTGGTGCGCAGAAATTCTTCGTCGCCGCCCGGCGCCCATCCGAGCAGCGCAAGGAAGTTGCGAAACGCCTCCGGCAGAAAGCCTTCCGTGCGGTACATGTTGACGTCGGTCGCGCCGTGGCGTTTTGAGAGGCGGGACTTGTCCGCACCAAGAATCAGCGGTAGGTGCGCGAAGAAGGGAATCGCAGCGCCCATCGCGCGGTAAAGTAAGACCTGCTTCGGCGTGTTGGAAATGTGGTCCGCGCCACGAATGACGTGCGTAATGCGCATGTCGATGTCGTCTACAACGACGCTCATGTGATACATGGCCTGGCCAAACTCTTCCTCGCCCTTGCCAGAACGAAGCAGAACGAAGTCCTCGATTTCGTCGTTCGAAAATTCGCGCTCGCCAAAAACGACGTCGAGAAATTTTGTTGTGCCGCCGACCGGTACTTTGAAACGCACGGCAGGCTTAACGCCGGAAGCGGAGGGTTTGCCGTCGCGGCACGAGCAGCGGGTGACGCGGCGAACCTTGGCAGTTTCGGCGAAACGCGGTACCGTTTGCGAGGCACTTCCTAGCAGCTTCGAGGTACAAAGCGGTGCGCTGTGACTGGTAAAACGGGCCCTCATCCCAATCGACGCCCAACCACTTCAGGCCTTCCAGGATCCCGTTGACCAGTTCGGGCTTGTTGCGCTCGGCATCGGTATCCTCAATGCGCAGAACCATGGTGCCGCCTTGGCCTCGCGCGAAAAGCCAGTTAAAGAGGGCCGTGCGTGCGCCGCCTACGTGGAGATAACCAGTGGGCGAGGGGGCGAAGCGCACGCGAATCCCGGCTTTTGGACTGCCTGAATGATCGGACATGTACGGTTTCTCGGGCCTTTGGCAGAAATGTAATAGAACAGTGTAATGGATGGCCCTAAGAGCGTCCAACCTGAGGCAGTGGCGTTCGGCTAGGCAGGCAAAGGCTGCTATCATTTAAGCAACCAGTACTCCGGTACGCTTGCACAGGGAAATTTGCGTGACTCATAATCGCAAGT
>QHYO01000272.1 GCA_003224135.1 Acidobacteriota bacterium
CTTCAAAACCCTGAGGTAAATAAAATGGAAACGATTCACGTCACTTTGCCTGATGGCAGCGTCAAAGATGTGCCCAAGGGCACGACTGCTGCCGACATCGCTCGCAGCATTTCCCCGCGTCTCGCTGACGCCGCATTGGTCGCCAAGGTCTATTCAAACAACGGCGCGCTTTCGAATTTTGGTGATCCGGTCGACGACGGCGGCTACTTGATCGATCTGCGCCGCCCGCTCGAACAAGACCTCAAGCTAAAAATCCTCACGGACAAACATCCCGACTCACTTTTTGTCTTCCGCCATTCTGCCGCACACCTCCTTGCCGCTGCCGTGATGGAGCTCTACCCCAACGTGAAGCTCGGTATTGGCCCGCCGGTCGATAACGGCTTCTTCTACGAATTTTTGCGCGAAGAACCGTTCACTCCCGACGACCTCGTAAAAATCGAAAAGAAAATGCACGAGCTTGCCGCGCAGGATTTGCAGAACGAACGCAAGTATATGCCGAAGCCTGAAGCCCTCGAGCTTTACAAGAAATCCAACCAGATTTTCAAGTGTGAGCTCGTCGAAGAAAAAGTCACCGAGCCCATGGTTTCGTTTTACACCACCGGAAAATTCATCGATTTCTGCCGCGGCCCGCACATTCCGTCCACCAAACGCATTCAGGCGTTCAAGCTGATGAGCGTCGCAGGCGCTTATTGGAAGGGCCAGGAAGGCAACCCGCAGTTGCAGCGCATCTACGCCGCGGCATTTTTCACGCAAAAGGAGCTCGACGAATATCTCCACCGTCTCGAAGAAGCCAAGCGCCGCGATCATCGCAAGCTTGGACCGGAACTCGATCTGTTCAGCATTCAGGAGGAAGCTGGCCCGGGCCTGATCTTTTGGCATCCCAAGGGCGGCTTCATCCGCAACATCATTGAGACCTGGCTGCGCGATGAGCTGATCAAGCGTGGCTACGATCTTGTTTACACGCCGCACATCATGCGGCTCGACCTCTGGAAAACTTCGGGCCATGCAGATTTTTACAAAGAGAATATGTTCGGCCCGGTCGAAGTCGAAAAGGCCGAATACCAGCTCAAGCCGATGAATTGCCCCGGCCATATCCTGATTTACAAATCAAAGCTGCGCAGCTATCGCGATTTGCCGGTTCGACTCGCCGAACTCGGCACCGTCTATCGTTACGAACGCAGCGGCGTGCTTCACGGTCTTCTCCGCGTGCGTGGCTTCACGCAGGATGACGCGCACATTTTCTGCATGTCATCGCAAATCGAAAGCGAGGTCGAGGCCTGCATCGATTTCGCTTACGCGGTGATGAAAAATTTCGGCTTCGATAAATTTGAAGTCGAACTTTCCGATTGGGACGCCAAACATCCGGAAAATTACGCTGGCAAGCCCGAAGACTGGGCGCGCGCGACTGCTGCACTTGCCAACACCATGGACCGCCTGAAAATTCCGTATAAGAAAATGGAGGGTGAAGCGGCATTCTATGGACCGAAAATCGACGTCAAATTAATCGACGCCATCGGCCGCTCCTGGCAGCTCACCACTGTTCAATTCGATTTCAACTTGCCAGCGCGCTTCGGCCTGGAATATGTCGGCGACGATGGCGCTCGCCACCAGCCGTTGATGGTGCACCGCGCGCTGCTCGGTTCCGTCGAACGCTTCTTCGGCATCCTGATCGAGCACTACGCCGGAGCATTTCCGCTCTGGCTCGCGCCAGTACAGGTCGAAATCTGTCCTGTGAGCGAAAAGGTAATCGACTACGCGAAGCACGTTCACGAAATGCTCAAGAATCACGGCGTCCGCGTGCATCTCGACGACCGCAACGAAAAGCTCCCGGCAAAAATTCGCGACGCGCAACTCCAGAAAATTCCCTACATGCTCGTGGTCGGCCCCAAAGAGGCCGAAGCCGGCACTGCCAGCGTTCGCCACCGCAGCAAAGGCGACCTCGGCCCCATTTGGTTGAATCTCTGCGCGCCGAATCCGATTCCCGCGCAATCGGATAACGCAGGCCGCCTCCGGAAACGCCGACACGACCATGCTCGACGAAAGCACCTTCCAATTCGGCATTCTTGAGCTGACGGTTCGCGACGCAGACCTAGCTCGTGTCATTCAAACGTACGGCGTGCCGCCGCTTTGGGTTCGCGAACCGGGCTTTCCCTCGCTCGTGTACATTATTCTGGAGCAACAGGTCTCGCTTGCCTCGGCTCGCGCGGCATTTCAGCGACTGCGTGCCGCGGCAAGCCCGCTCACTCCAACGCGCTTTCTAAAACTCTCCGACACGCAACTCAAACAGATCGGCTTCAGCCGCCAAAAGACACTGTACACACGTCTGCTCGCCGAATCGCTCGTCAAGAGGCATCTCGATCTCAATGACCTTCACGATCTTTCCGACGACGCTGCACGCAAATTCCTTATCGCGCTCAAAGGCATTGGCACT
>QHYO01000274.1 GCA_003224135.1 Acidobacteriota bacterium
GTGTTCCGTAGCCTTCGCTGTCGCGCCCGTTCATGTCCAGCACCAGCCAAATGGCCAGTGTTTTTTTCGCCGGCACTTTCTTCAGCCATTCGCTGAATTCTTCAACGTGTGCAAATTCGGCGTAGTCCCTTTTCCCGGCCGCTTCCGTCTCAACCGCTTGTGCCGCAAACGCTTCGCTACCCAGCTCTCTCAACAATGAATTAAATCCCAGTTCCCGGTACAAATCCGCCAGCGTCGCGATATCCGGCGTCCTCATTTCCAGAGCAGCCAAATTCATTTCGATCGGAACATCGGTCGAAATCGTCGCCAGCTGCTTAGACAGCAGCACCTGTTCCCGCTGTTGTTGCAGTGCTTCGCGGTAACGCTTGTTCGGCACTTCATCAGCATGGGCCAAAGCGTTTTCCGCGGTTCCGTACCTCTGAATCAGTTCCGTGGCGCCCTTTTCTCCTATGCCCTTCGCTCCCGGTATGTTGTCCACCGTATCGCCCATCAGCGCCATAACGTCGATCACTCGTCCTGGCGGCACGCCCAGAATCTCTTCCACTCTTTTTTCATCGACGATTACGTCGGCCTTCGCCCCGCCCGTTCCAGTGCGCAGCGTTCGCACGTTCTTTCCGACCAGCTGCATCATGTCCTTGTCATTCGAAACCACCAGCACCTCTAGATCGCTCTCTGCGGCCTTCTTTGCCAGCGTGCCAATCACGTCATCCGCTTCGAATCCCGCCATTTCCAGAATCGGCATCCGCATCGCCTGGCATAACTTTTTCACGTACGGCAGCTGCACGCGCATCTCATCCGGCATCGGCTGGCGCTGCGATTTGTATTTTTCGAATAATTTGTCGCGAAAAGTCGGTCCCGAGGGGTCGAACACAATTCCCAGATACTCTGGCCGGTAATCCTTCAGAATTCTCTTCAAAATATTGTTGAACAAAAACGGCACCTTGGTCGGCATGCCGCTCGGCGCATTCATTCTCAGCATCGGCGCATAAAACGCCCGATAGATATGCGCCATCGCATCTACTAGAAACAATCTCTTTGGAGTGCTCATCCGCGCGAGTATACCAAACGGCGCTTACGCCACATGTAGCGCAAGGTGCGTCTCTAAGCCCGGCGGCTCCTACCTTGGTCTCCAGTCGCGGTGGTTTTGTATTCTTTCGAGGCGGGCGTCAACTGGCTCGTCCAGGAGACCTCGCGAGAAAATCGGCCCAATGGAGGCCAAACTCTCTTGGTTTCATACTCTTCCAAACACCACTCCGATAACTCCCTTTCGCTTGATACCCTTCCCCTTTCTGTACTTTAACTGTCCTTCGGTTTCAGCAGTTGCCGACAGAACCCGGGGGAAAGACCCCGGATAAGCTCCAGATAATCAAGGCCACCTCCTCGCACCAGGATCTTTCTTGCAAAAAAGAAAATTCCCAGCTGCGGGTCAGCGCAGCCGGGAATTTTTCATTCGGTGGAATTAATCTGGTCGGCGGTCCTACCGTTCAGCCGACGCGGATGTCGAAGCCTGCGTCACTAGCAACATCTTCGTGCCGCTATCAAGCCGCACATTCTTGCCCGCGGAAGTGATCACCGATCCCTCCGTCGAGTTCGCGGCGTTACTGTTCAGGCTTAAGCCATTGATGCCGAAGACGCCGCGGCTCGTCGGCGTCAACTCTCCTGACGCAGTCAAGCCCCCCTGCGTCCGGCCCACAGTATTGGCTGCTCCTCCCACGGTAGAATTCACTGCGCCAGTCTGGTCTTGCACCGTGCGCGGAACAGTGCTCGCTGCGCCACTGGCTGCGCTGCCTACCGTGCTGCCCACGCCACCCACGACGCCGCGATTGCCTGCTGTGCCGGCTCCCGCCGCGCCCGCTTCGATGTTACCGGCTGGCTGCAGCTCATCGGGATTCACTGCGGCCGCTCGCTGGTCCGATGCGAGCGCTTGAATCGTGACCTGCAGCGGCACCTCGTGGCCGTCCTTCAGGACCGCGCGGTCAAACTGTATTGCCAGCGCGGAATCCGCATCTCCCTTGGAACGCGCGCTCGCACGCGTCACATGTCCTACGAGCTTCGTGCCCTTCGGGATGATTACTTTGCCGTCCGACTTCACGGCATCCGTCGTCTGAGCGGTGACCGTTTCGCCTGTCTTTGCCTTCTTTGAATCAATGGTCTGAGTTAGCTGCGCATTCACCGCTGTCCCTGCAGCAAGCGAAGCAGACGGCTCATTCTGATTCGCAGATACTCCTGCACTGGACTGCCCTGAGGCGCGGGCGGCCGTGCCGGACCGCTCGGTCGTCTGGCCGAAGGCTACCGTGCCGCTAATCAGCAGCGCCCCCATCGCTAGAAAATGAATCATGCGTGCCATAGAGCTATTCCTCCTTACGTATGGATAATGCACCCGCCAAGCCATCGCTTAGCTATTCATAATACTGGAGTTAGCCTAACAATACTGCGTAGAAAGAGCTCCGCCTGTGTAGCTTTGTCCGCTAACCGAACCTTTTGGGATAGGGAGTCTGGGTAGAACCTTAGCGAACATCCGGCGAAGAAGCCGGTGGTTGCACCACGATTAACAGGTGCGTGCCATTTTCAAGTCTTACGCCTTGCTTCGCGCCAACCAGCACAGTTCCGTGCGAACCTTCAGAAACCGGCGTAAATACCCGCAAGTTCGGATCGCTGAACGCGCCCTTACTGTCCGGAGTAAACAGTCCTTTGCGATCGAGTCCGCCTTCAATTCTTTGTCCCGGGACATCGGGCGACACAGTGCGTTTCGGCACGGTAAAGGTGGAAGGAACCACTTGAGATTCAGCGGCTCCAAGGCCGGGCCCTGTTCTTACTGGCCCGTCCATCCGATACTCTTCGTACTTCTCGCGCGATGGAATCGTCGGTTTGGCGCCAACAGGAGCCAATGCCTGAATGCCGGCGTTCAACTCGGCTTCTTGGCCGCTCTTTAAAACTGCGCGATCAAACTCCACAAACAGCGCTGAAGTTTGTTCTCCATCCGCGCCAGTGCGAACCACATGTCCCACAATTCGACTGCCCTTTGGAAGAAGCACGCTCCGTTGATAAACCACGGATTCTGTAACGATGGCATTGACCACGTCACCCGGCTTGCTCTTTGAGGAATCCAGTTCCCCCAACAGCGACGCATTAATCGCTGTGCCGGTGCTCAGCGGAATCGTAATTGCCGGTCCCTGTTGAACCGGTTTTTTTTCTGCATTATTTTGCGCCATCACGCCACCAGAAAGCGCCATTGCAAGGAGTGCCATTCCAAACAGTTTAGTTGTCATAGGAGGCCTCCCTTCTTCAGGACTGGAGGATAGGTCTTTGCTAGATAGACAATACCATCAAGTGAGTGTGCAATACCAACGCCAAATCGTAAATCCTTTGTTCGCTGTATACATTCTTCGCTTGGGTTTGCTGGTTTCTACCCAATTTGCGGTAATAGTACCCGATTCTTACCACCTCGGTGTGGCGTTTCCGCCACACCCAATTGACCCGTCGTCCCGCCGACAGTAGGCAACTCTACGCTGAAACGATTCCCAGCGGTTTTGCCACTTCCGCCAAAATGTCCGCTGCCTTCCCTAATTGCTCGTTCTTGTGTCCGGCGCTCACAATCGCTCGCAGTCGTGCCTTGCCTTCCGCCACGGTCGGATAGCCAACTGCCGGGGCAAACACGCCCGCCTCAAACAGTTTGTTTGAAAACTCGAACGCCTTCGCCGCATCGCCCACGTGGATCGGCACGATCGGCGTTTCGCTCGCCTTGAACTGGAATCCGCGCTTCTTCAGTTCGCGCTTGAAAGTCTTCGTATTCTTCCAGAGTTTTTTCACCAGCTTTTCTCCTGCTGGAGAATCGAGTAACGAAAATGCCGCGATGCATGCCGCCGTAACTGCCGGCGGGTGTGAAGTGGAAAACAAAAATGGCCGCGCGCGCAAATAGAGAAAATCGATCAGTTCCCGCGAACCGCAAACATAACCGCCCATTACGCCGATCGCTTTGCTCAGCGTGCCGACCTGAATATGCACGCGGCCGTGGCAATCAAAATGATCAATTGTTCCGCGACCGTTTCGTCCAAGCACTCCGCTCGAGTGCGCGTCGTCCACCATCATGATGCAATCGTATTTTTCCGCCAGCGTGCAAAGCTCCGGCAGCGGCGCAATGTCTCCGTCCATGGAAAACACACCGTCTGTGATAATCAGTTTTTTCCCCGTAAAACTTGCATGTTCTTGCAGAATTCGTTCGCAATCCTTTACGTCCTTGTGTTTGAAAACCTGGATGGTCGCTCTCGAGAGCCGCGCACCATCGATGATGGACGCGTGATTCAATTCGTCCGAAACGATCAAGTCCTCTTTGCCGAGCACCGCTGCGACGGTTCCCGCATTCGCCGTAAATCCTGACTGGAACACCACGCACGCTTCGACGTTCTTGAATTT
>QHYO01000273.1 GCA_003224135.1 Acidobacteriota bacterium
TTGGGTTTGACGATGCAATTGCCGACGGATGACAAACACTCCTATACGAAGGAACACCTCGAGGGCATGCTCGCCGTGTTAATGGGCGGCCGCACCGCTGAAGAAATGTTCCTTGGCCACATTACCACCGGTGCCGGCAATGACATCGAACGCGCAACGGACATTGCGCGCAACATGGTTTGCGAGTGGGGCATGAGCGAACTGGGGCCGCTGGCTTTCGGCAAGAAGGAAGAAGCGATTTTTCTTGGCCGCGAAATTGCCCAGCACCGCGACTTCAGCGAAGCGACCGCCGTGGACATTGACAAGGAAGTGAAACGAATCGTCAGCATCGCTTATGAAAGCGCGAAAAATATTCAGAACACTCATCGAGACATCCTGGAGCGCATTGCGCAAGGACTGCTCGAGCGCGAAGTGCTGGATGCCAACGAAGTTCGTTTGCTGATCGAAGGCAAGCCACTGCCGGAAAAGCCGCGGACGCCTCCAACTATGCCGCCACAGGGAGCGCCAGCGGCAGACCCAAAGGTAGTACGGCCGGAACTGCGGCCCGCACCTGGGTTTACGCGCGGAGATAGCCCGGCCAAAGCGTAAGTATTCGGATTCGGAAGAAAAACTGGAGAATCAGGGGCACGAGCGATCGTGCCCCTACTTTTTTGGCTGGCGGGGGTACAATAAGGTTATGGGATTGAAGGACGGTGAAAACCTGAACGTAACTTGCCCGTGCTGCCACGCGAAACTGGTGGTTGATCCGGTGTTTGGTGCGGTATTGTCTCACGAAGTGCCGGTAAGGCCGGGACCGGACGTGGACCTGACGCAGGCCTCCAGCATCCTCGAAGAACAAAAACGCCAACGCGAAGATAAATTTGCCGATTCGTGGTTTCAGGAGACGAACAAGGAAGACATCCTGGCAAAGAAGTTTGAAGAGGGAATGAAAAAAGCGAAGGATGCTCCGGCCGGTAAACCGATTCGTGATTTCGACCTTGACTGAAGTGCCGCTCTCCATCTGCAGCCCTCGCAAATGCCTCCACGCAAAATTTTCCACCTGAAGCTGCGCTCCGGGACGCTAACGCTTGGCAAGCGCACGCTCGTGATGGGCGTGTTGAACGTCACACCGAACAGCTTCTCTGACGGAGGGAAGTTTTTTGATGCGCAGCGCGCGGTGCAGCACGCGCTGGCAATGCAGAACGATGGAGCGGACATCGTTGATGTGGGTGCGGAATCGACCCGGCCTGGATCGGAAGGAATTTCTGTAGCAGAGGAATTAGGCCGACTGCTGCCCGTGCTGGAACGGCTGCGCGGCAAACTAAAAATCCCCATTTCGGTGGACACACAAAAAGCAAGTGTGGCAGAGATGGCGCTCGGCGCTGGCGCGGAAATCATTAACGACATTTCTGGCTTGCGCACCGATCCGGAGCTGGCTCGCGTGACGGCGCAGCATGAAGCGGCACTCATCTTGATGCACATGCGAGGAACGCCAAGAACGATGCAGAAGGGCCCGTTCGCGCGTGATGTGACGCGCGATGTTGTGAGCGGGCTAGAGCAATCGATCGCGACCGCAAAGAAATACGGAGTGGCGCGCTCGCAAATTGTGATTGATCCAGGGATCGGTTTCGGCAAAAACTATGCACAAAATTACGAATTGCTGGCGAAATTGCCGGAACTTGCGAAGCTTGGTTACCCCCTGATGATAGGGACTTCGCGCAAGGGCTTCCTCGGAGCGACACTGGCGAAAAATGGGAAACCTGCTCCAGTCGAGGAGCGGATCTGGGCCACTGCGGCGACCGTTGCAGCAAGTATCTTGAATGGCGCACACGTCGTCCGCGTCCATGATGTTGCCGAGATGAAACAGATTGCGCTGGTAACGGACGCTTTGCTGTCTCTAAGCACAATACGCAAGAGCTGAGAAGCGCTCTCGCGCTATACTTCAGCCGCTCTTTTTTCCTTTCTCGTGTGAGTAAACTCCATGGGAGTCTATTTCGAAATGCATTCAATCTTGCGACCTTCGTTCTTGTTTGCGCTAGTCAGCGGAATTCTTCCACTAGCATCATTTGCGCAATTGCCGCCGGTGAAAGTTGATCCGCTGCACGTGCCGCAAGGAACTTCCGGAACGGCCGCCTGCTCGGCGACGGAAACATCATCGTGCGCGGAAGCGGCGAGAAAACTGTTGCCGCTGATTCTCGGCGACTCACCGATGATCGAAAATCTGAGACGGCTGACGGACGAAATTGGCGGCCGCGTGACAGGCTCACCCGAAATGGCGAAGGCAGTCGAGTGGGGGGCCGCAGGATTCCGCGCCGCGGGAGTGGATGTGCACACGGAAAAATACACGATGCCGGTGACGTGGAAGGAAGGCGCGACACGGCTCACGATCACGTCTCCGACAGCAAGCAGCCTACCGTTGCGTGCCGTATCCGAAGGCTGGGGACCAGCAACACCTCGCGACGGAATCGAGGCCAACGTAATCGACATCGGCGTGGGCTCAGGCGCCGACTTTTCGCAGGTGGGAAGCATAAAAGGTGCAATCCTGCTGGCGCATAGCGAGATCGGCTCCGCTTGGCCGGACCTCTTCAATGAGTACATGCGGCCGCCTGCAATTATCATGCGCGCGGTGAAGGAAGGAGCGGCAGCAATTTTGTGGACTGGCGCTCGCGAGCGTCTGCTGCTCTATCGCCACACCAACACGCTGAATGGAGCGATCGACAAGATTCCTCAAGCTGTCGTTGCGCGAGAAGACGCATTGAAGCTCGCACGACTCGTCGCGGCAAATCCGGGAAAGGTGCGCGTGAAACTGGCAATGCCGAACGAAATCGGCGGCGCGGTCGAGCAGGAAAATGTGGTCGGCGAAATTCGCGGCTACGAAAAGCCCGATGAAGTCGTCATTCTCGGCGCTCATCTCGATTCCTGGGAACTCGGCACCGGCGCTCTCGATAACGGCTGCAACGCGGCGCTGGTGATTGAAGCGGCGCGCGCAATCAAAGCGATGGGACTGGTGCCGAAGCGCACCATCCGTTTTATTTTGTTCAGCGGCGAAGAGCAAGGAACCGTTGGCTCTTTTGCGTATGTGAAGGCACACGCAAGCGAACTCGACAAGATGCGTGGTGTGATTATTTTTGATTCCGGCAGCGGACGGGTCAGCGGCTTTTCGCTGGGCGGGCGGCGCGACACGGAGGCCGGACTTCGCCAAATCCTGAAGCCTCTGGATGCGTGGGGCGCAACGCAGCACACGAACGATGCTTCGTTCGGTACGGACAATTTCGATTTTCTGCTCGAAGGCGTTCCGACGTTCGTCGCCAACCAGGAAATTTCCAACTATCTTGCCAATTATCACGCCGCGTCGGATACCTTCGACAAAGTGGATCAGCGCGAGCTGCAATTAAACACCGTCATTGCGGCGCTCACGGCCTGGGGCGTGGCTGATCGCGCGGAGCCGCTTGGCAAGCGTCTTTCGCGCGCTGAACTCGACGAACTCGTCCAGCAGACAGGTCTCGACGAACAGATGAAGCTCTTGGGTTATTGGGAGCACTGGCAAAGTGGCGCGCGAGGCCGCAGGCCGTAAGCGATATACTAAGGTGTGAGCCGCGCACCCCTATCTACAGGACTGGTGGCACACAAGGCAGCTACGGTGGGAAAAATTCTGGCCGTGGATTATGGACGAGCGCGCATCGGACTCGCCATCGCAGAGTCTGTGCGCGGGATCGCGCAACCATTGGCAACCCTTGAGCGCATCAACCGAAATGAAGACATGCGGCGGCTCCGTGAACTCGTGCGGGACAACGCTGTGAAGCTGATCCTTGTTGGACTCCCGTTACGGCTGGATGGTTCTCGCGGCGAAATGGCCGAAGAGACCGGACGATTCGCGCAACGCGTGCGAAAGCAGATCGGCGTTGCGGTGGAAATGGCGGACGAGCGTCTGACGAGCTGGGAAGCGGAGCGGATGCTCGAGGAAGAATTCGGCCGCAAATCGAAACAGATCGACGGCGCATCCAAGAAGAAGAAAGACTCCGAGAAGATTACGGTAGACTCCGTGGCCGCAACGATTATTCTTCGAGAGTATCTGGCCGGCCTTAACGCCGCTTCGCAGGAGGCCGGTTGAGATGAAGTTCCTGGCGAAGTTGCTGTTGCTGGTATTACTGGTTGGCGGAGCGGTAGCCGGGTATGTCGTGTACTCCATCGAAAAGCCATATGGTTCGTATTTTGGCGAGGGTGTATTTGTGGACGTGCCGCACGGTGCATCAAGCCGCAGCGTGGCGCGATTGCTTGAAAGAAATGGCGTGATTCGCAACGCTATCGCGTTCGAAGTGTACGCAAGGCGGCATCCGCGGCGCATATTGCAAGCAGGCGAATATCATTTCGATCACCCGGTCAGCAGCAAAGAGGTTTTCTGGTCGCTCGCGAATGGCAACGTGTACGAGCGGCCGTTCATTGTCCGGGAAGGCGAGACAATGTTCGATATCGCGCGGGAATTGCAGGACGGAAAATTTCTACCCGCGGACGAATTCCTCGCCGCTGCAAGAAATCCGGAAATCATTCATGACCTCGCTCCGCAGGCCAAGACTCTCGAAGGATTTCTTTTCCCCGCCACGTATCACTTGCCGCGCCACCCGGCAGCTAACGAGTTAGCTGCGCAGATGACGCAGAAATTTCGCGAAGAATGGTCGCAGATCACGCCGCCAGGTCCGGACAAGACCGGACAGGCGCTGGGCCGCCCGTCACTTTCGACAATCACCCTGGCCTCGCTCGTCGAACGTGAAACGCCGAAACCGGACGAACGGCCGCTGGTTGCGGGTGTCTTCGAGAACCGCCTGAGGAAAGGCATGCCTCTGCAATGCGACCCGACGGTAATCTACGCACTGGAACAGCAAGGCCGCTACAATGGCTCGCTGAGTCTCAACGACCTGCGCGAGGACTCGCCTTACAATACTTACATGCATGGAGGACTTCCTCCGGGCCCGATTGGGAACCCTGGCGAGATTTCTCTTCGCGCAGCGCTCGCTCCCGCGGACACTCAGTTCCTCTACTTCGTCGCAAATACGCAGGGCGGACACTTTTTCAGCGCGACGCTTGCGGAGCATAATCACAACGTGAGTCGCTATCGCCGCCTGCTGGCGGGTCAACCGGCCGATCCTCCGCCCGCGCAAGCCGCGCACAATAAATCGCAGGGGAAGAAGCGCAGGGGTTCAGGCAAATGACGGAAACGCTCGAAACAAAAAAAGCGATGATCCTGCGCGCCGCAGCTGCCATCGGCGCGGAAAGATGGACGCCTGCGGAAATCGATCAGCTTCGCCGGAAACTTTTGGCGGATCATGGCGCCGAAGGCAAGACCGGTTCGGACTATATCGCGGATGTTCTGCAATCGGCGGGATGGAAAGTGGTCCTGACGCAGCAGGAAGAAGCCGAAGACCAGTTTGAAGAGGAATTCGAGGACTTACTGCACTTCAAGACGTTGAGTGACGCCGAAGTCAGCCTGATGCGTCTGGATGAATTGCAGCGGAGATTCAAGGCGCATGGAGAAAAAGCGGCCGCGGAACGCGTAATGGAAGTTGGCCGGCTGGGGAAGCGCCGCGCGGAAATGATTGCCCGAAATCACAAAGTTGAAGCGCAAAAGCGCGCGGAAAAAGAAGAGATCGCCAGCTGGTTCCGGATCTGGCTCGAAAATCCGGACGCGTTTTTCGATTGGCTGGACGTGCGGAAGCAGTCGCCGGACTTCCGCGAGAAATTTCCCAAGATAGAAGAAGAGGAATGAGCGGACGCGCAAACGGTTCAACCCCTAAAGATGCTCTCGATCTTCCCGCGTTTTCCTTGGATGTGGAAGCGCTCGACCTCGGAGTGGACGTCAAAGCCGTCAGCATGGAAATCCTGGAAACCGAAAGCCGCGAACCGGTCCGCGGAAAGCAAGCCACGGATTTCTGGGCGGCGGTTTTTCCGCTGCTCGCGGGCAACGAACCCTTCGTCGTTGATTTTTATAGTCACCTCGATCGTGTCCGCGATTTCTGCGCGGCAAAGCAGATCGCCTTTCGCGATGCCGGTCCGCGCTGTGTGGTGATTCCTCAACCGGCTCAAGAACAATTGCAGCAGATTTTTGCGCGCTTCGAAGCAGAAACGTTTGGATTTCGTGCTGGCGTTCGAGTGAACGAAGAAGACGCTCCGCTTACCGGCGAACTTTCGCAGCGTGGGCTGGACGCGTATCAGTCCGCTTACCAGCGCTACACGTTTTGCGCGGTCTGCGAATTTGAGGACGGCTGGGTCACAGTACTTAGCCAAACGCTCTGGAGCAGCGAAGTGATACGCCGCGTGCGACCCGCGGCCCAATCATTTGATGTACATATCTCACGGCCGCATTAGTCCCTGCGGAATATTATCGAGCGATTGACGCCTCTGGATGTGGTTGCTAGATTGCTATATTTGGATTAAATGTGCCGAAATTGCCGATGAAACGACCAAATCTATGGATGGCAGTGGTGACACTGGCGGCCATTTCCGGCGGCTGCGCCGCGAATAATGGGGTCAGCAGAAGACAAAGTGTTCCAAAACAAGAGCGCCCGGTTGCGAAGGATGCGACACGCGAAGAACTTCTGGAAAAGTACAACGCGTTTGCGTCGAGCGTGAAATCGCTCAATTCCACCGTTGCATTGAAGACGACCGCCGGCTCAAAATATTCCGAGGTTAAGGCGTTCCTGCTTGCCTCGCGGCCCGCGAATGTTCGCATGGTGGGCCAGGCGCCGGTGATCGGCAAGACAATCTTTGATATGGCGAGCAACGGCAAAGAGTTCCGCGTGTGGCTGCCGACAAAAAACAAATTCTTGGTTGGAGAGGTTGCGGCCGAACGCAACAGAGATAAGCCGCTGGAAAATTTGCGCCCGCAACATTTGCTGGATGCTTTGCTTTGGCCGGAAATTCGCAAAGAGGAAACCGTTCTCCTTGAAGAATTCAACGACGAGAGCTCGCGCTACTACGTCCTCACCGTGCTGCGCGGCGGATACAGCACGGAAATTTTTCGCAAAATTTGGTTTGACCGCTCGGACCTGAACGCCGTTCGGCTTCAGTCCTACGGTCCCAAAGGCGCGCTGCTCTCCGATGTGCGATTTTCAGACTGGCAGCCTCTGGTTGATCAGACTGCCGGCACGACCACTTCCGCAGGCGGCCCACAAGCTTTTCCGCGCGCCCTGCGAATCGACCGGCCGCACGACGATTATCGCCTCGACCTGCAGGTCTCGAAAATCGATTTGAACGTCAATTTGAGCGCCGATCGTTTCCAGCTTGCGCAGCCCGAGAATTCGGAACTTGTCCGCGTCAACACTACAGCCGACGCGAAGCAGCCCGCCAGGGATTCGCATCCATGATGGGTGAATTGATTTTCCGCAATCTGTTGCACCGGCCGGCTCGGACTTTGATCGGTATCATCGCCATCTCCGTCGAAGTGGCGCTGGTTGTTCTGATTGTCGGCCTCACATCCGGGCTGCTCACGGAAACCGCAAAGCGCATCGAAGGCATTGGCGCGGACATCATGTTGCAGCCTCCCGCGGCATCCATCCAACAAGATCAAGGATCTCAAGTACGTGCAGGCCGTCGCACCCGCTCTCTTGCAATTCAATTCCACCGGCGGCGTGGAAGTTGTTTATGGCATCGACCGCGATTCCTTCCGCGAAGTTACCGGCGGATTTATTTTTCTCTCCGGCCGCGACATGGAGGCCCCCGACGACGTTCTGGTGGATGACTGGGCCGCGCGCGCGAAGAACCTGAAGGTTGGCGATACTTACAACCTGTTCAACAACAACTGGCACGTCGCGGGAATCGTCGAACACGGCAAAGGCTCGCGCGTTTTTGTTCCCATCGCGACTCTTCAGGATCTTGTGGGCGCGCACGACAAAGCTTCCATCTTTTTCATCAAGTGTACGCGTCCGGAACACGCCGAGGACGTTATGGAGGAGATGCGCAAGCCGGAGAACTTTCCCGGCTACACGATTCGTCCGCTGAAAGATTTGCTTTCATTGATGACCTCGACGAATATCCCGGGCCTGCAGGTATTCATCGACGCGATGATCGCCCTGGCCGTTTCAATCGGATTGCTCGTAATTTTTCTGACGCTGTATACCACCGTAATCGAACGCACCCGCGACATCGGTGTGCTCAAGTCGCTTGGCGCGAATGCACCCTTTATCATCCGCGCGCTGTTCCGACGCTATCGATTCTCATCACTCCGGCGTGGGTAGTGCGCGCAGGGCTGATCGCTTTGCTCGGCACTCTCGTCGGAGCAAGCTACCCGGCATGGGTTGCCAGCCGGAAAGACGTCGTCGAGGCGCTGACATTTGACTAAAGCGTGCGCGTGCGGTCTTGCTTGTCGCGGGATCGCGCGGATGCGAAAAACCGCGCGTTGCTAGGCAGTGGTGGGAATCGCAGCTACAATACGAGCGCCACAATCAGGCTTGCGGAGCGCTGAAAACCAGGAGACAAGAAAGCGAAGCGTGGAGCCGATACTCAAGACCGAAAATCTCTGGAAGCTCTATCACGCCGGCAAGGTCGAAGTTCCGGCGCTGCGTGGCGTCAATTTTGAGGTGCAGCCGGGCGAATCTGTCGCGGTGATGGGGCCTTCGGGCTGCGGCAAGTCTTCACTGCTTTACGTCATCGGCGGATTAGCACAGGCCTCACGCGGCAAAGTCTTAGTCGACGGCAACGATCTGACGGAAATGCGCGATTCGGCGCGGACCAAACTCCGCCGCAGTAAAATCGGTTTCGTCTTTCAGCGTTTCAATCTTCTTCCGACGC
>QHYO01000278.1:0-5075 GCA_003224135.1 Acidobacteriota bacterium
GGTCGCAGGCTTTGCCGGCAGACCGAATCGCTGCTCTGCAGAAGGCGATCCAAAGCGCGGAGAGTTCACATATGAGCCGGGGCAAGCTGGCGAAGTTGAAGAGCATGGTACCATCGCTCGAAAAGAGCGCGGCCACGGCGAAAAGTCCGGCTGACTCGGCACGGCTGCATGCTTTGGCAGATATTCTGAAGCATCCGTCGGCTTAATCACATCACGAACCGCCAGTTTTCGGTTTGGCCTGCAGGGCGAAGGATGCGCAGTCGGATCCTCTCGCGCAAGCGTGCCGGAGCTTGACCCATTACAGAAAAGTTTGCGTGATTGACAAGGGGCGAGTTGGGGCGGAAGATGGCGGGCGTTTGAAGTAAACGATTACTTTGGTGGAACGAGCGAACGATGAAGGAGCGCCGATGATTACGCGGAGAAGATTTTTGGCGGATGGGGCGATGGTGGCGACCGCAGCGGGAGTCGAGCTGCCGGTGTGGGCGAGAGTGATGAACGTTGCGCGGGCCGCTGTCGATCCGACTGCGGCGAGCGCCGGTCTTGTCGAACACGGACTCCTGCTTGGAGTGGATTACTACCCGGACCAGACGCCGGAGAGTCTATGGTCCGAAGACGCGCGAATGATTGCCGAAGCGGGATTGACAAACGTGCGTGTGGCGGAGTTTGCGTGGTCGTTGATGGAGCCGTCGGAAGGCAAGTTTGATTTTGCGTGGCTGGCGAGGTCCGTGGAGATTCTGCACAAACATGGAATTGAGGTGATTTTGGGGACGCCTTCGGCTGCGCCGCCGCCGTGGCTTTCGGAAAAGTATCCGGAAATTCTTCTGGTGAACAACCAGGGAACGACCGTACAGCCGGGAGGGCGGCGGTTTACGTGTCCGACGAACAAGGTGTACAGAAAATTGTCGCTGGCGATCGCGACCGAGATGGCGAAGACGTTTGCGGAGACGCCGGGGGGGGCGTTGCTATTGCAAGTATTGCCGCACAGGATTCCAGGATTGGGCAAAGAGAAAACACGGAACGCTGGACGCTGTGAATCAGAAATGGGGCACAGCGTTCTGGAGCCAGGTGTACACGGAGTGGAAGCAGATTCCCGTACCGCTCCCGTCGAATGGCGACCCGAATCCGGGACTGGCATTGGATTACGACCGGTATCAATCGTATGCGAATGCGTCGTTTGCAGAGGAGCAACTGGCGATGCTGCGGAAGATTTGTCCGCGGCATTTTGTGACGACTAACAATGTGGGGGCGCCGCTGGACACGATTGATTTGCGCGAACTTTTCCGGAACCTGGATTTTGTGTGCCATGACAACTATCCGGGATTTGTTCAAATCTTTTTCGAGGGAGGAAAAATGCCGCCGGAGCAGGTGGCGACAGTGGTGGCGCTTGGCCACGACTCAATGCGGAGTGTGAAGGACGGGAAGCCCTTCCTGATCATGGAAGAGCAGTCCGGAAAGGCCGGGCAGAGTTTTTTTGGACCGCAGCCGCATCCCGGGCAATTGAGGCTGTAGGCCTTTCAGGCGGTGGCGCACGGCGCGATGGGCGTGAATTATTTCCGCTGGGACACGGCGAAATTCGGCGCCGAAGAGTATTGGCACGGACTGTTGAACCACGACCGATCGAAGAGTCCGGGATTTGACGAAATCGTGCGGACGGTGAAAGAACTTAAGTCCCTGGGAAAAGCGGGGCTCGAATCGAGTTATGTCGCTGAGACGGCGTTCAGCTTCGATCTGGATTCGGACTGGGCGCTCGGCGTACAACCGGGAAACCGGAAACTGAGTTATGCGGCGCAGCTGATGGCGTGGTACGGGTCAGTTGCGAGTGCAAACGTGGGAACCGACTTGATCAGGCTAGATGGAGATTTGTCCAAATACAAAGCAGTGTTTGCGCCGGTGCAGTACGTAGTGAGCGCGAAACAGGCAGAGAATGTGCGGAGCTATGTGCGCAACGGCGGGGTCTTCGTGACGAGTTTCCGTTTGGGAGTGAAGGACGAGACGAGCCAGATTGTGGATATGCCGCTGCCGGGGTTGCTACGCGACGTGATGGGCGTGACGGTGAAGGACTACGTGCCGATCTATAACGAAAAAATCGCAGTGCAATTTGGCACGGAGCTGGCGGGTCCGGACGCAGAGTGCGCGTTGTGGGCGGATTTGTTGACGCCGCAAACTGCGACGGTGTTGGCGAAATACACGGGAGCATACGAAGGAGCAGCGGCGATCACCGTGAATGCGTTTGGGAAGGGCAAGGCTGTGTACATTGGAGCGGATCTGGACGCGAAGAGTCTTGCGCGGGTGCTGCAAGCGCTGCTGGCGATGAGCGGGAGCAAGTCAGCCTTTGGCGCGCCGACCGGAGTAGAGGTGACGAGACGACAGGCGGGAGAGATGCCTTCGATGGGAGCGTTACGCTGCGCGGGTTTGATGCGATGGTGTTGGAGAGGTAGTGACCAGCGACCAGCGCCCGGCGACCAGAAACAATCTCCATTGGCGCTTTTGGGTTTTCGATAAATCCGGCGACGATCAGGTGAAGTGCTACGGCAGCGCGAAGGCAATCACGGTATCGCCTTGCTTGGTTCCGAGCTTGCCATGGCCGCCCGCGGCGATTACGACGTACTGCTTGCCCCGGAAGATGTACGTCATGGGGGTGGCCTGGCCACCGGCGGGTAGCTCATAGTTCCACAGCTCTTTGCCGGTTTCTGAGTCGAAAGCTCGAAGGAAGTTGTCCATCGCGGCGCCGGTGAAGACGAGCCCGCCCGCTGTGACCATCGGCCCGCCGAGATTGATGGTACCGGTTTGCTGACCGGGCACAACGGAACCGAGCGGAACCTCCCACACAGTCTTTCCTGTAAAGAGATCGACGGCGACGGTTGTTCCCCAAGGAGGAGTGTTGCAAGGAGTGCCACCCGGAGAAAAAAGAAAAGTGCGATAAAGACCGAAGGGCGCGCCTCTTTGGTCTCCGAATTCGCCATAGATGCGGTTGTCCTGCCGGGCGTTTGTTTCTGCTTCATAGTTGGCGCGCGGAATCATTTTCACCCACGCAATCAGACGGTTGGTATTGGCGAACATGAGATGGCGCTGCGGATCGTAGGCAGCGCTACCCCAGTTGACGCCACCGACGTTTCCGGGAAACACGACACTGCCTTGAAGGCTCGGAGGAGTAAAAATTCCCTCCCAGCGGGATGCTTTGATCTTTTCCTGGCACCACTTGATGTCCTCAGGTGTTTTTCCCCACATATCGCCGGGCGCAAGTTTCTCTGGCACCAGGGAAATCGTGGAAAATGGCTGAGTCGGCGAGGTTTGCTCGCCGGGGAGGTTGCTTTGCGGCACGGGCCGCTCGGTAACGGAAAGCAGAGGAGCGCCAGTCAACCGGTTGAGAATGAAGGCGTGGCCCATCTTTGTGTTGATCACGACGGCGGGAGTGCCGTCCTTCCAGGTGAAGAGCGTCGGTTGAGAGGCGACGTCATAGTCCCACAAATCGTGATGGACAGCCTGGAAACCCCAGACGAATTCACCGGTGGAAGCGCGCAGAGCGACGACGGAATTCGCCCATTTGTTGTCGCCCTTGCGAATTCCGCCAAAATAATCCGGGCTCGCACTTCCTGTAGGAATAAAAACGAGATTGTTTTTCGAATCGACAGAAAGAGTCGACCAGGCATTCCCAGCGCCGGTGTGGGGATTGGTTTCGTTAGCCCAGGGAATTGGATCCCAGGTCCAGCGCACTTTGCCCGTGCGTGCATCAAATGCGCGTACAATCCCGCGTCCGACATCGACTTTCCAGTTGTCCGCAATGGACGAGCCGACGATCACCAGATCGTTTGCAACGGCTGGCGCGGACGTGACTTGATACCCACCGCGCCACTCCGGTGTGGTGGAGGCATCGGCAGAGAGATCGACGGTTCCGCCTGTGCCGAATTCCGGGCAAGGCTTTCCCGTTTCGGCGTCAAGGGCGATCAAACGCGCATCGAGAGTTCCGTAAAAAATGCGAAGTGCGCAAAGTTCTCCCGGCTTCGCGTTGGAATCGCGCCATGCGGAAACACCGCGCGAAGTCACTTCTGAGTAGTTCCGCGTCAGATCGACGTGCGGATCAAATTCCCAGAGCTTTTCGCCAGTGCCGGGATCGAGAGCGAATACGATGTCGTAAGGTGTGGTGAGGAAGAGTTTGTTCTCAAAAAGAATCGGAGTGGTTTCAAAGGCCGCTTTGCGGATTAATTTGGTTTCTTGCTGCAAGGCTCCGGTATGAAATGTCCACACACCCTTGAGTTGTGACACATTCTTGCGCGCGATTTGGGAAGCGCTGGAAAAACGCAGCCCGCCTGGATCACCGCCGTAGGCTCCCCATCCGTCACTCGCCGCGGCTGGTCCTTGTTCCTGCGCGGGTGAGAGCAAGGCGCAGAAGAACAGTAGAAGAAATCCCGTGAAGACGTGAATTGCAGTGCCGTTCTTTTGAGTAGCGCGCATGTAAATTGATTCACCTTCGTCGCGGTGCAACAAACGGAGTTTTGCTCAAGGCGCTTTCGGCAAAACGACCGTCCGGCCGGAGGAAGCGGAGCGGCGAGCGGCGTCGAGAATTTCGGTGACGATTACATTGGTCTCAAGAGAAGAGAGTGCGTCGGGTTTTGCTCCGTCGAGGAGAACCGCGCGGAGATATGTGAGCGAGTCGTCGTAGGGAGCGGGAATCGGAGCGGCGGCGCGCGTGGCGGACTGTGATTCGTGCGGGAGGCGGACGCTGATGTCGTTGGCGGCAATCGTGACGATCGAGCCAGTGCGGCCGTAGACTTCCATATCTTTTCGGCTGAAGGGCCAATTCCACGAAGCCTGCAGAATGGCTTGCGCTTTGGGGTAAGTGAGGACGATGGTGGCTTCGTCGTCTACGTGAGGGTAAATGTCAGGTTTGATTTGCTGCGTGACTGCTGTGACCCTAAGTGGCCGTTGGCCGTCCATGAGCCAGGTCATCAGATCGGCGCCGTAGCAGCCGAAATCGAAGAGCGCGCCCGCGCCGTTGAGTCTTGGATCGGTGAGCCATTTTAAGAATTCGGGACCGACGTTGATTTCTTTGGGACCTTCGTGGCCGTCGTGGACGA
>QHYO01000278.1:5089-12854 GCA_003224135.1 Acidobacteriota bacterium
TGGCTTGCGCGTCTTCGTAAGAGACGGCCAGCGGTTTTTCCATCATGACGGGAATGGAATAGCGGGCGCAGAGTTCAACAACTTTGCGGTGATCGTAGGTGGAGGTGTAGACGAGGACCGCTTGCGGGTGCGTGGTGCGAAGAAGTTCGTCAAGATCGGCGTGGTAGAGAGCAGAATCGAGATGAAATTGCGCTGCGTATTGATCGAAAAGAGCGCGCTCGGGTTCGGCGATGGCAACGATTTGGATGTCGGTGCGGTGGAGAGAGTGGGAGAAAAATCCCTGGGCATGGCCGTGAACGAGTCCGGCAATGGCGACGCGGAGCGGAGGCTTGGTGTCGGCGGCGGAACCTGCGTTAGCCGAAAATAAAGACAGACCGATAACTAGGGCAACGGAAAGCAGCAACCGAGACATAGGAGCTCCGAAAAAACAGAAGGATGATAGCACCTCGCCAGTGCAGGAGCAGAGTCCAACAACACTAGGAGAAAGACCGCAGGTCCCATGAAAACCCGTTCGCGACAGGCGAACACTCCCGTTGCGCTACAAATGGTGGCGCAGGCGAGAGAAGAATTTGCGGAACGGGTTGCGATGGTCCTGAACGTATTGAGGCGGCGTCTTGGACGGAAGAGAGATGTGCTTCATTTGAAAGGCTTGGAAGCCGGGATAGATGATCGAGACTTTGTATTTGCCGTGAATAAGGCCGGAGACGCGAAGCTGGCCAGCGGAGTCTGTCTGGAGCGGTTGTGACGGCGCCGGTGGACTCGTTGGTGAGACTGACCTGGGCTTTTGGTGTGACGGCTTCGTTGATGTCCACGACTTCGAGAATTACAGGGGCTTGGACAGGCTTGATCTGAACAGGCGGCGCGTCTTGTTTTTGTTGACCTGCGGCCGCGAGGACTGGGCTTACGGCGAGAAAAGCCGAGAAGACAGAGGCGGCAACGCGGGAAGTGCGATGGATGGCTTCCCGTAAACCTGCGGGACAATTCTGCGTCAGCATGGTGCCGTCGGTGCGCTGGTACCAGCGGCACAGAGGCGGCCCTCGCGGGCGGCGCTACCGTTTCGACTTCCGCAGGGGTCATGGCGGAGAAGTTGTAAACGTTGAGCTGGCACTCCGGGCAGAAGCGCACGCGATCGTCACCGCACATGCGGTCCCAATCTGCGGAGCATGGCGAAGCGATGCGAATGTCTCGGAGCACAACGAGGACCATACAGTGAATGGTCGGATGCGGCTCGATTTGGGTGGGTTGTCCGATGGATGCGCGACTCCTATTGACAGGTGACTTATAGTGAAGTGCAATTCAGCACCATTGTGATGGGACGTAGACCGGAAGGGCGGACATGTTTGGGCTGAGCCACCTGTTTTATCCCTGGGGCGTCGTGCTGCAGATCATGGCGATTGTGCACTTCGTGAAGCGGCGGCCCGAGAATTATTGGTTGTGGATCATCCTGATCGGCGGGCCGATTGGGGCGAGCGCGTATTTGCTGGTGGAGGTTGCGCCGGACGCGAGGCTGTTGGGCGGAGTATTTCAGGGATTTGGGAGGAGGTCGAGAATCCAGACGCTCGAGACGCAGATCCGGGACAATCCTTCGGCGGGGAATTACGAAGAGCTGGGCGAACTGAACCTGGAGGAGAAGAAGTACGGGAAAGCGCGCGAGGCGTTTACAAGGGCGATTGATGCCTATGGCACCCGGAAGGCGAGTGCCTCACAGAACGATACGCTGCACGCTTTTTATGGCCGCGCGAAAAGTACACTCGGGTTGGGCGACTATTCAGGCGCAATTCCTGATCTCGATAGAGTGGCTTGCGCCGACGTGAAATTTGATTATTATCGCGCGGCGGGATTATTGGCAGACGCGTACGCAAGGACGGGCGAGATGGAGAAGGCGGGAAACTGGTTTGCGCCCGCCACACAGTATTCGACGACACCGGAAACTTTGTACAATTACGCGTGGTTTTTGAAAGCACAGGGAAGAACGGAAGAAGCGCGAGAGTGGGTGGAAAAATTGATGGCAAAGAAGCGGACGCTGCCGGGGTACATGCAGCGCGTGGAGCGGCCGTGGTTTCGAAAAGGGAAAGCGCTGAAGAAAGAACTCGAGGCAGAGCAGTCAAAAAGTAAAAAGGTATAAAAGACAAGTACTTGAAATAAATTTCAGGATAAAACTCGTTGCGGGGGATTTGATGGCGGGGAACAAAATTCCGGAAGATACGGCGCGCAGAGAGTTTTTGCAGGGAGCGGGCGCGACGGCGGTTGCCGCGATGGGAACTCCGAAATGGATGACTGGGTTCGTTAGGGAGAAGTTGGGAATTACGCGAAGTGCGATTCCGGGTTTGCGAGCCGAAGATGCCGACGCAATCCGCGCTGAGATTGAGAAGAGGCATGACGAGTCCGTGCAGCGGCTGCGGACGTGGATCAAGCTGCCATCCATTGCGGCGGAAAACCGCGGAATGCATGAAGGCTGCGAGTTGATGATGCAGATGCTACGCGAGGCCGGATTTGGTGGTGTGTGGAAGATGACGACGGACGGCCAGCCTGGCGTGTTTGCAACGTTAGATGCGGGAGCGCCGAAGACGCTGGGACTCTATTTTATGTACGACGTGAAACAGGCCGATCCCTCGGAGTGGACCTCGCCGCCGTTCGAAGCGGCGCTGGTCGAAAAGCCGGGACTGGGCAAAGTGATGATGGGCCGTGGGGCGGTGAACCAAAAAGGGCCAGAGGCGACGTTTTTGGCAGCCCTGCATGCGATTCGAGGAGCCGGAAAAAAGCCGCCGGTGAATCTGGTTCTTGTTGCGGAAGGCGAAGAAGAGATTGGATCGCCGCATTTTCCGCAGGTGGTGCGCCGACCGCAGGTCCTCGAAGCGCTGAGGAAGTGCGTGGGCGTGACCATGCCCTTCGCAGCGCAGGACATGGATGGATCGGTGACAACATACCTGGGCGCGAAGGGTGTGATCGAGCTGGAGTTAGTGTCGAGCGGAGAAAAGTGGGGACGCGGTCCGCGACGCGATGTGCATTCGAGCAATAAAGCGCGGCTGGATAGTCCGGCGTGGCATTTGGTGGAAGCGCTGGCGACGCTTGTGACACCTGACGGGAACGATCCCGCCATCGAGGGATTCACCGCGAAGGCGCGGCCGCTGAGCGCGGCAGAGAAGAAGATGATCGCGATCGCCGCGAAGCGTCTGGATGAGAACACTGCGAAGAAGGGAATGGGCGTTCAACATTGGGTCCACGATGTAAGTTGGGAGCAAGCGCTGGAGTTGCTGGTGTCAAAACCGACCGTGAATATCGAAGGATTGGTTGGAGGGTACACGGGTCCGGGAGGGAAGACGATTTTGCCGGGACGCGCGGTGGCAAAGCTGGATTTGCGTTTGGTGCCGGACATGACAGCGAAGGAATCGCTGGAATTGCTGAAGGCGCATCTGGCAAAAAAGGGATTCGGCGACATCGAAGTAAACATGACGGGCGGGTACGACCCTACGAGCACTTCCGCGGACGCGAAGATTATGGTCGCAGAAGAGACCGTTTATAAAAGGCACGAGATTGATCCTGTAGTGATGCCGAGGCTGGCTGGATCGTGGCCGGGCTATGTGTTCACGGGTGAGCCGCTGAAGATGGCGGCAAGCCACTTTGGACTAGGACATGGAAATGGCGCGCATGCGCCTGACGAATATTACACGATCGAATCGAAGAATCCGAAGGTGCAAGGAATTGACGGCGCGGCGTATTCGCACGTGGAGTACCTGTACGAGATTGCGGCGAGCGCTTGAAGCCCGGCAGGTCCTAATTCCTCAATCGTCAGGCCGACGCCACGCGCAAGGACGCGGGAGAGTTGTTCTGGGAATCGCGACACTTCCTTACGTTATACGCGAAAGTGGCGCGATTATACTGCGCGGATGAAACGTAAATTGGCAGCCGGCGTCCTGGCTTATTTTGTGCTCGCGCTTTGCGCGTGCCGTGCGCAGGAAGCAAGCCATATCGCTGTTGCGGGAAGAGACGTCGCCGTGTGGAGGCCATTGGGCACGGCTCCAGCGGTCGGAAATCCGCTGATTTTGTTTTCGCACGGGTTTGGAGGCTGCAATACACAGAGCGTGTTTTTGATGCAGGCGCTGGCGAAAGCGGGTTACCTGGTGCTCGCGCCAAATCATCGGGACGCGCGCTGTGGAAGCGCCCGGCATAAGAGCGATGGAATACACAAACCAGAAGCGCCGTTCAGCGACGCCGAGAAATGGAGCGACGCGACATATCGCGACCGGCACGACGACATGGAAGCGGTTCTCAACGCGGTACTGGCGGCCAAATCGTTTGAAGGCATTCCGGTGGATGCGAGCCGCGTGGGAATCGCCGGTCACTCACTGGGCGGATATACGGTGTTAGGTTTGGTGGGCGGCTGGGCTTCGTGGAAAGATCCGCGAATCAAGGCAGCACTGGCTCTCTCGCCGCACTGTTCACCGTTTGTTGCGAAGGGCGATTTGGGAACGATGGACGTGCCGATGATGTACCAGGGCGGCACGCGGGATTTGGGCGAGTCGCCGCTGGTAGGGAAGCCGGGCGGGGCGTACGACAAAACGACTAAGCCAAAATTTTATGTGGAGTTTGCAGGCGCGGGCCATTTCGCCTGGACCAATTTGAATCGCAGGTATCAGACATCTATTGAGGCATACGGAGTTGCGTTTTTTGACGCCTATCTGAAGGGCGAAACGAAGCGCCTGTCGCAATTGATGGATAGCGGTCGGCCGAATGATGTGAGCGATTTGCGGGCGGCGCGATAGCTAGGTGTAATTCGAAAAGCGAAACTCGAAATACGCGAAGCCACACGCTCGCCGATCGGATCGGGGCAAGCGCTAATTCGAGGGTGCGGGGCTCGCAGCGCTAGCGATTGTTAGCTCCCATCAAAACATAAGGGCATTGCAAGAAATGGCCGGCGCGAGTGTGGAATCACCAGGATTTTTGTTTGCGAAGTTCGGTGATGTGCGCAATGTGGTGGCGGCCGTGCCAGGCATATTGAAAGAGTAGCCAGTCCACAGTGAGCGGCTCGTGATCGGGATGGACGAGCACGCGGCCGAATTGATCCGCGGTGAGAGAACGCCAGAGCCGAACCCACCGATCATGAAGAGCATCGAGAAGCGCGAAAGACACATCGACCGGACCGGCCTTTGCGTCCGGCAATTGCGCCCAGAGATTTTCGTCATACGGTTTAACGATTGGTTGCTCTTCGGTGAGCGCGAGACGAAGACGGATGTATGCATTGAGGTGGCTGTCCGGAACGTGGTGAATGACCTGGCGAACGGTCCATCCGCCTTCGCGATAAGGCGTGTCCAGCTGCGTGGGCGAGAGGCCACTGGCGGCGGCGCGAAGCTTGGAAGGAGTCTCGGCAATAATTTCGATCGCTTGCTGACGTAGTGCAGGAGTGACATCGAGCGGCGGCTGAAACTTTCCGATCGGGTAGCGCGGATCCATCGGGTCAGGTCTCCTGGAGAGAAATTTGGCCTACACCAACACACCGTCGGTCTATTTGACGACAGGAGACGGCATTCGGTGACATCGACTGGAACGAATTTCGACGAACGGCAAAATGGTCTCCAAAATGGACGGTTCCGCGTAGTTTCGCGCCGTAAAGCCTCAAGGATGGGCGATGGTACAATGCCGAGTCGCGCTTGTAGCTGATGAGCCGCTCGAGGAATCTAATCAGGAGAGAACTTTGAGAATGGAGAACGTAGTAATTATCGGGAGCGGATGCGCAGGTCTGACGGCGGCTATCTATGCGGCGCGCGCGAATTTGAAGCCAGTGGTGCTCGAAGGGCACGAGCCAGGCGGACAACTCTCGTTAACGACGCACGTGGAGAATTTCCCCGGCTTCCCGGATGGGATTCTTGGACCAGAGCTGATCGAGAACATGAAAAGGCAAGCCGCGCGATTTGGCTCAGAGTTCAGGGCCGGCGCGGTGACGGAAGTGGATCTGAGGGAGCGTCCGTTCCGCGTCACGGTGGCCGGTGAAACATTGGAAACAAAGACATTGATCGTCGCGGCGGGCGCTTCCGCGCGACTGCTTGGATTGAAGGGCGAAAAGGAATTGATTGGACGCGGAGTTTCCACGTGCGCGACGTGTGACGGATCGAGCAAAGTGTACCTGATTCACCGGCGAAACGAATTCCGGGCTTCAAAGATTATGATTGACCGCGTGCGGTTAAATGAAAAAGTGGAATTCGTGACGCCGTATGTGGTCGAAGAGATTTCTTCGCCGCAAGGACTTGTGAGCAGCGTGACGCTACGCAATCCGGAAAGCGGCTTAGCCCGCGAGATCGAAGTGGATGGAGTTTTTGTGGCCATCGGGCACGACCCGAACAGCACGGTGTTCAAGGGCAAACTGGACATGGACGCGAACGGATATTTGGTTGCGAAGCATGGAAGCATCACGAATATTCCTGGCGTGTTCATCGCGGGGGATGTGCAGGACCATCGCTATCGGCAAGCGGTTACCGCCGCCGGATCGGGCTGCATGGCGGCGATCGACGCGGAAAAGTTCCTCGAAGAGCACAAACGCGCTTAGGGCCTCGCAAGGCCGTCGAGGGGCGGGCATAATACGTAAGGCCATGGTCCGCTCGACGCTCCTGAAATTATCCGAAAGCAAATCATTTGCCCGCTGGGTTACGTCAAATAAGACGACTCGGAGAATGTCGCATCGTTTCGTTGCCGGGGAAGCGCTGGAAGAGGCGATTTCCGCGGCGCGAGTGTGTAACCAGCAGGGAATGCTGGTCAGCCTGGATTATCTGGGCGAAAATGTTGCGACGACCGCGGATGCGCAGCGGGCGCGTGACGCCTACCTGCAAGTATTTGATCGAATTGCCGCCGAAAAATTGCACGCGAACGTGTCCTGCAAGCTTACGCAGTTAGGCTTGGACATGAGCGCGGAGTTTTGCGAAGGCCTGTTGCTCTCAATCGTGGAGAGGGCAGCGGCGTATGACAATTTCCTCCGTGTGGACATGGAAGGATCGCTCTATACAGCGCGCACGATTGACGTGGTGAAACGCGTGCGCTCAAAGAATCCTGCGATTGGGACTGTGATTCAGGCATACCTCTATCGCAGCGAACAGGACGTTCAGGATCTATTGGCATACGGATGCCGGATCCGCTTGTGCAAGGGGGCGTACAAAGAGCCGCCGGAAGTTGCGTTCCCGAAGAAGCAGGACGTTGACGCGAATTACGTCAAGTTGACGAGGATGTTGCTGCCGAGCGGAATCTACCATGGGATTGCGACGCACGATCCGAAGATGATTGCGGCAACGATTCGCTGCGCGTCAGAAAAGAAAATCTCGAAAAGCGATTTTGAATTTCAAATGCTGTATGGAGTGCGGACAGATTTGCAGCGCCAGCTGGTGCGCGACGGATATCGCCTGCGTATTTATATCCCGTATGGACAGGACTGGTTTCCGTATTTCATGAGGCGGCTGGCCGAACGGCCGGCGAATCTGGGATTCTTCGTGCGGAATTTCTTCCGGTAGTTGCTCTGGAAGGGAAAACCGAAATTCGAAAAGCACATCGAGCCGCCATGTTTCTGAACGTTGAAAATTCTAGTGGGGAAGGATCATGCCCGGTGGGGTCGGCGGTAGCGTGCTTAGGAATTCGGGGCTGGCGTTCGCAAAATAGCCATAATTTTGATCAATGTAGTTGGGACGAAGCAACGCGCCGAACAGAATAAGGCAAGTGAGACCTGCAACGAGCGCCAGAAGACCGGCAGCGATTCCATAGCCCATGTAGCTTTCGGGCAAGTAGT
>QHYO01000277.1 GCA_003224135.1 Acidobacteriota bacterium
CGTGGATTGAAAACCGAGCGAGCCGGTGGTGCAAGTTGCGCTGGTGCTCCCGCTCGGACAAGGAATGGGAATCACGAAGAAGGGCCGATTCACTTGGTAGCCCAGATCAACGCGAATCGGACCTACCGGTGTACCGTAGCGCACGCCCACCCCCACGGTGTGCGAAAAGTAGTTCAGCTCGTTTGTACAGTTGAACAGGCACTGCTTCGGATTTGCAGGATCGAAAATTGGTTTCGGCGAGGTCCAGCGCAGCGTGATGCGATTCACTTTGCTATACACGTTTCCACCGTCATAAAACAGTGTTCCCCCGAGACGATTGCCGACGTAAGGCAATCGCAACGGAAAACGAAACTCCTGATTGAAGACGAGCATCGCCTGTCCGCCAACTGGAAAACCCGTTTGTGCATCACGCGGGCCAGCCTGGTTCAGAGCAAATCCGCGCAAGGAAGTGCCGCCTCCTGCAAAGAATCGCTCCGGGAGCGGAATAAGCTGTGGCAGCGGCTCCTGAGTCTGGGCGGGAAATGTAAGGGTCACCGTATCTCGATAGGGCGCCAACACACCGATACGAAACGATCGCGCAAAGCTGAATCGCCGCTTGATTGGATGATAGGAGGAGTTCTGATACAAAGATCGAAGGAAGCTGGCGCTGGAGCCGAGATAAGTGTCCGCAATACCGAAATCGGCGCTGTTCAGCCACCCTCTGGTGGCATCGGCGGGATTGTTGCGCGTGTCGCGGACCCAGGTAGTGCTGAATTGCGAAACGAGCGTGGGTTGTTGGAAAAGCGGAATTTCCTCGGGGGGAATATTCAGATTAGAAACGAGTACCTTCCGAAAGCTATAGCGATAGAGCAAAGTCGTGCGGGAGGAAAAGTGATCAGTCAGTTGTATGGAACCCTCGTAGCGTGACTCGGTAAACGTATTGATATCTTGCGTTTTTTCAACGAATGCCGTTGCTTGAGAACTAAAATGCGAATTGCCAAAGGTGTTTGGTACGCTGTAGCCGAGCAGCGCGCGCCCCTGAAGAGTACTGCCGCGCAGCTTCAATGAAAGAGAATCCGCCCGACCGGTGAGGTTCAGCTTGGTGATCTCCAAAATACCGCGTGGCGCGGCCTGCACTTCTCCTCCTGTGGGATTGGTTGTGCTGGCAAGGCGCTGCACTTCAAATCCACCGCCATAGGCAATCGTGTAACGTTTGGCTTCCTCGACGAGCACGACAATGTCCTTTGTGGGCTCTGTCCCTGTAGGATTTTGCGGCGCGATGGTGACGCGATTGAAGACGCCCAGGTTATAAAGTCGGCGTTGTGAGTCCACCACTTGTCCTTCGCGGAGCGGCGCCTCTGGTTTGACCTGTACTTCACGCCGAATCACGCCTTGCCTGGTGTGATCATAGCCGGTGATCAGAACGCGGCGCGTGTGGACTTGTTGTCCCTCGTGAATGATGTAGACGAGGCGCACGGCATTTTGCACAACTGGAGCGGTCTTTCGTTCGGCGCGGGTTTCGCTCGTCTTGTCCTGGAGCTTGCCCGCCGGATTGCTGTTTTGGGAAGCAGCCTGTTCCTCAACAGGCTCGGAGTGCGATTCGAATGTCGCCTCTGGAAATCCTTCATTGAAATACCGCGCCAGAATGTTTGCGCGATCCGTCGACACGTTAAATTCCGAATACGGCTGCCCTTGCAAAGATGCGATGACGGCAAGCAACTCCGGCGTCTCGAAAGCGTGATTTCCTTCGATTTTCAAATCGGCCACCCGAGTCTGCACGCCTTCGGACACCACAAAGCGGATCAACAGGTCACCCTGTTTCTTTCCATAGTTGTCTTCGACTTGCGCGGCTACCGTCGCGGCGGGAAACCCGTTAGCGCGGTACAAGTTCTCCATGGACTGCCTGTCGCCTTCCAAAATGCGTCGGCTGAATGTACCGCGCGATCCAAAAGCGGCCTTGTAAATTTGCAAGCGGCCGGAGAGCAGTTCCTTATCGAGTAGCTGATGACTTGTTCTTGACCCTTCCAGCTCTTGGTTTGCACTTCGCGCACTGCTGATGCGTATTCCACGCTCGCATCGAAATACCCTTCTCGTTCGAGACGCTCTCGAATGTTTCGCTTCCCTTCCTCAAGAAGGTCCGGGTCAACTGCCCCTTCCTGATAGATGGGAATCAATTTTTTCAACTCACCTCTGGAGAATTTCGCGCCGGCAACTTCAACCTTTACCCGAGCACCTTCTGAAACATCAAGCGTGAGATCCACGGTATTTTTTGCGCTGTCGTATGTGCCTCGGCGCACCGCGGCGCGGCCGCTCAGCTGGCCCTTTTTAACGAGGAATTTGCGTATGCGGCTTGTGCCGTTCTGTATTTTGACGCTGGTAATTTCCTTGCCAGCCTTTAATTTGAACCTCGAAGCAATTTCGCTGTCCGGGTATTCGGTATTGTTTGTCAGATGGATCGCGCCAACTCGAACACGCGCGCCTGGGTCAATTGAAACCACCACATCCATCTGATGTTCGGCAGGGTGAGGACGCAACAGGCGCGCCTTGAGACGGTCCAGAGCTTCGTCCAGGGTCTGTTTGCGAAAGGCATCGCCGAGCGTGATTTGCATGGCGGCAGCCGCAGACGCTTCGCTCGGCGGCGGTTTTAGGCCAACTACGATGACCTGGTTGAAGAAGAGATTTTCGCGGACCACGAAATCAACGCAAATCCCGCCCTCCACGCGCTCAGAAATGGCTCGAATGTCGGAATAAACGCCAGTCCGGTAGAGAGATTTAAGGCTGGCTGCGACCTTTTCGCGATCGAGAGGTTTGCCGACTTCCACCGAGATGGCTGAGGTTGAAGCCTCGAGGACTTTCCCATCCTCGCTCACGATTCGGACTTCGCCGACCACTGGCGCCTGGTCCGCAGGCGATGGATTTTGCGCGCCGATTTTTTGGGCCAAAACGCTTGAGGGCACTCCTCCGCAAAGGAACGCCGCGAGCACCGCGCCGCAAAGCCTTCTCACACAATCCGCCCTCATGCTCCCACAATCGCTCAGACGAAGCGTAGCACAGGGGCGTTGCCCGCCTCGCGCTCTTTGGGTCTATTATGGTGTGGACGCGCGGCTCGCTCCGAAGAGGTTACTCGTCCTGCCTATTAACCCCGTTTCTGAAAGATACTCTCGCCAAATTCTCTTTGCCGGCATGGGCGAGGAAGGCCAGCGCAAATTGCTGGCATCGCGCGCTGTCATTGTGGGTTGCGGCGCCATCGGTGCTTCTGCGGCCCAGTTGCTTGCGCGGGCCGGAGTGGGACGACTTCGTGTCGTCGATCGCGACTTTGTCGAGCCTTCCAACCTGCACCGGCAGGCGCTTTTCGACGAAAATGATGCCCGCGAGGCGCTGCCAAAGGCTGTGGCAGCGGAAGCCAAGCTTCGACAGCTGAATTCGGAGATCGAAATCGAGGGTGTGGTTTCTGACGTCACTCCGCGAAATATCGCCGAACTCCTCGAGAGTTTTGACTTGATCCTCGACGGCACCGACAACTTTGAAACGCGATTCCTGATCAACGACTTTGCGGTTCATTCTGACAAACCCTGGATCTATGCGGCGGCGGTTGGCAGCTATGGCCTGACGTGCGCGATTCGCCCGGGAACGACGGCTTGTCTGGCGTGCATAGTTGAAACTCCTCCTGCGGGCTCGATGCTGGAGGAAACCTGCGACACCGTAGGTGTCTTGGGGCCCATAGTGAACCTCGTGGCCTCGCTTGAAGTCGCAGAGGCGCTAAAAATTCTGTCCGGCCATAGCGAAGCGCTGCACAATCTCCTCCTGTCCTGCGACGTTTGGAGCGGCCGAATGCAGTCCATTGCAGTCGCGCGCAACCCGAACTGCCGCGCCTGCGTTCGCCGTGAACACTCCTACCTGGAAGGAGAATCGCAGCCACATATCACACTGTGCGGCCGCGATTCCGTGCAGATTCACGAGCGCAGGCGCTCGCTCGATCTTGCCGCGCTTGCCCTAAAGCTTTCCGTCGCAGGCGTCGCGGTAAAGAAAAACGACTTTCTGCTGAAATTTGGTGTCCCACCGTACGAGATGACCGTCTTTAGCGATGGCCGCGCAGTATTGAAAGGTTCGACGGACCCAGCCGTCGCCCGCTCGCTCTACGCACGTTACATCGGAACATAGTTCGTCCGACAAACCATTCCTGAAATTTTACGGAATCGCTGAAGGCTCTAGGACTAGCGGAATGCGCCGCTGCGCCCGGGTGAGGAACGCATATTGGCGCGATCGAGATTCTCGCGCAGATTCATCAGGGTCAGAAAAGTGCTCAGGATGCGGGCCTTCAGATCGTCGGTCAGCGGCATTCCGCTGGTCGCCACCCGTGCTAACTTCTCGCCGCTTTCCGTGATGAACCGCATGATTTCGCGCTGCCGTTCGTGCGGAGCATTGCCCAGGGCAGTCTCCCTGCGCATCTCCGAGCAGCTGGTTTCGAGAGAAAGGGTGTAGTGCAGCACGCAAAGTTTCTGCCCCTCGAGGGCGGCTGGCGCGGTGCTTTTGCAACCTGCAATCTGGCAGGGGATAGGCATTTTCGTGTCTACAACAAAAGGTAACAACACCCGACTCGGAAAAGCCAGCGAAGTCCGTTTTCCATGTGCGCTTGGCGTCAGCCTGCCCTCTCGGCCAGATGGCGTAAGCGATTCGCACAAAAGGGTTGACAATATTATTCAGGTCACTGTATTTTTATACAGGAGGCTGAATATTTAGCGAAGCATGGGAAGCGCAAAAACATTTCGGCACGGTCAGAACCTGCGGCTCGTCACGTCCGAGCGCATCGCAAATCAGGAAGAATTGCGCCGCCGCCTTTGGACCCAGCGTCTCCGCGTCACCCAGGCGACCCTTTCCCGTGACCTGCAGGAGCTGAAGCTCGTGAAAACACCGGAAGGCTACCGGCCCGCTTCGGCGCTTCCGGAGGAAACGGCGCCGATTCCTCCGCTCGCCAGGGCGCTTGGCGAATTCCTGCTCGATATTCGCCCGGCGGAAAATCTGCTGGTGCTGAAGACGCCGCCGAGTGGCGCGCAGCCACTTGCTGCCGCAGTGGATGGAGCGAAGTTCCCGGAAATTGCCGGCACCATCGCCGGTGACGACACTGTGCTCATCATCACGCCCAACAAGCGCCAGCGTGAATCGCTTCAACAGAAAATCGAATCGTTCGTGGGCCGCCCGCTGCGCAGCCGCGCTTCATGAAATGAAAGATCCACAAAACATCGCGGTGATAGGTGTTTCCGGCTATACGGGATTTGAACTGGCCAAAATTCTTTTGCGCCATCCCCAAGCAAAGTCGCTGACCTTTTATGTGCGCGCTGCGCAGGGAAGCCATTGTTTGAGCGAGCTGTTTCCGCGACTCCGCGGCTGGGGGCAAGCTCCGGTTCGCGCGCTCTCGGTGGATGCAATCGCTCGAAGCGAAGCCGGTACGGCATTTCTTGCTACGCCCCATGAAGTTTCGGCAGAACTGGCGCCGCAGCTCTTGGACGCGGGGCTTCGAATCATTGATCTGAGCGGCGCGTTTCGATTTCGCAATGCGGAAACATTTCGCCAGTGGTACCGGCTGCCCACGCCGCATGCAGCGCGGCTCAGCGAAGCGGTGTATGGCTTGCCTGAGTTTTACTCGGAGCAAATCGCGCACGCGCGGCTCATTGCAAATCCAGGTTGCTACGCCACGAGCGTGATCCTCGCTGTCCGTCCCCTTGCGGATGCGGGCTATATCGGGTCGGGTTCAAGTGTCGTTTGCGATTGCAAATCCGGCGCGACCGGCGCGGGCAAAGAGCTGCGGCGCGATTTGCAGTTCGCCGAGCTCGCTGAAAATTTCAAGGCTTACAATCTTTTTTCGCATCGCCACACACCCGAGATTACAGAACATACCGGCTTGCCGGAATCGCAGGTGGTCTTCTCCACCCATTTGCTTCCGCTGGCGCGCGGAATTCTTTCCACCATCTACGTGACGCTGGGCGAACCGCAATCTGCTGAAAGCGTCGAATCGCTCTTCCGCAAAACCTACGCTGGCCGGCCTATGATGCGCATCTGGAAGGCAGGCACTCTCCCGGAGCTTCAGCACGTAGCACACACCAATTTCGCAGACATCGGTTTCGCGCTCGATTCGTCAGGTCGCCGTCTGGTGATCGTTTCATGCCTGGACAATCTCGGAAAGGGCGCGGCCGGCCAGGCAGTACAGAATTTCAATCATCTTCCAGGAGTTGAGGAGCAAACGGGACTGCAATGAAACTTGTCATCAAATTCGCAGGTGCGTTGTTAGAAGACAAAGGGACTGTGCAGTCGCTCGCCGGGCAAATCGCTTCGCTCGCTAAGCA
>QHYO01000005.1 GCA_003224135.1 Acidobacteriota bacterium
GACGACCCAGGAGCACTGGCTCGCCAGGCGGAGCGATCTGTCTCGGACCGTCCCGGTAGTTTTCAATGTCACCCACAGGGCACCCTGAACGACCAACGCCGCGAGTGCGAGCATTCCGACGAGAATCGAATACCAATCCAGTATTCCCAGCTCGTCTCCCAATTGGAAATTGGTCCACAGGGGCTCGAAGAAGTAGCCGGATGCATCGAGAGGAACACCGCGCACCACATTGCCGAGGGCCGCTCCGAAAAACACGCAAAGCAGCAAGCTGGAAGAACAAAAAAGAAAATCCCACAGCGGATCCCAGACTGGGCTGTGAATGTGGTTGCGGAATTCGATGGATGTGCCGCGCAAAATCAGAAGCCAGAGCACAATCATCAATGGCAGGTAAAATCCTGAGAAGGCGCTGGCATACAACCCCGGAAACGCAAAATAAAGTGTGCCGCCAGCGGCCAAGAGCCAGACTTCATTGCCGTCCCATACTGGCCCGATGCTCGCGAGAACCTGTCTCCGTTCTTCGTCTGTTTTTGCGACGAACAGGTGAATGGCTCCGGCCCCCAGATCGAAGCCGTCTAGCAGGACGTAAATTGCAATCATCAGTGCCACGAGGCAGAACCAGAGTGTTCCCATTGTCGATTCCTAACTTTGGCTCTTAATCGTCCCCTGCATTGGGAGCCGGCTCAGGCAAATGCCCGGTGTGTTCGGGCCCCAATTCAATCTCGCGCCAGGTAAGGAAGAGCCAAAGGATTGCCAGGACTGAATACATTCCCATGAAGCCGAGCAGAGTGAACCACACATTTCCAGCGCTCACGCGAGGAGATGATCCGTGAGCTGTGCGCATGAGGCCATAAATCAGCCACGGCTGCCGGCCGACTTCGGCCGTAATCCAACCGGCAGTATTCGCAATGTACGGCAGTGGCACGCTCAGCATCAGCAACCACAGCATCCACCGCGATTCGAAAAGTTTTCCTCGCCACAATTGCAATGCCGCCAGAGCCATCACCGCGATGAAAACGGTCCCGAGCCCGACCATGATGTGGTAACTGTAGTAGACCATTTCGATGCGATCGGGCCACAAGTCCTCCGGGAAATCGTTGAGGCCTTTGATGTTCGCCTTCCACTTTTGATAGGTAAGAAAGCTGAGCATGCGCGGAATTTCCAGTGGATTGTCGAGTTTGCGGTGTTCGACATCGGGCTGGCCCAAAATTGCCAAAGGCGCGCCGTCACGCGATTCGAATAAGCCTTCCATGGCAGCGAGAGTAACGGGTTGGTGCGTTGCGATCAGCTTGCCCTGCATATCGCCGGTGGGAAAAAGTTGAAGCACGGCAGCGACGACGCCAACCAACACGCCGCCTTTTACGAATGTCCGGCCGTAAGCTTCGTCGCGGTGCGTAAGCAGGTAAAACGCGCCGACCGCAGCCATGACAAAGCATCCAGTTTGCGCAGCGCCGAGCATCGTGTGAGCGTATTGCCAGAGGGCCCACTTGTTCAGCAGCAGGCCCCAGAAACTTGCCAGTTCGATCTGGCCGTTTGCGCCAACGCGATACGCGACAGGATGTTGCATCCAGGCGTCCGTGGCGACGATGAAATAACCGCTAAGCCATGATCCCAACCAAACTAAAAATGCCGAAATCCAATGTCCGATGCGTCCGAGTTTTTTCTCGCCAAAGAGAAAGAGTCCAAGAAAACTCGATTCCAGGAAGAACGAAAATACGCCCTCCATTGCGAGCGTCTGTCCGATAACGCCGCCAGCGGATTTCGAAAACTCCGCCCAGTTGGTGCCAAATTGAAATTCCATGGGAATTCCGGTCACCACGCCCATGGCAAAATTGATTCCGAAAATTTTCGCCCAGAATCGCGCCGCTCGATTGTAGTGTTCGTCGCCGGTCCGCAGAGCTTTGGTCTTGAGATAGACCAGCAACAACGCCAGACCCATCGTCAGTTGCGGGAAAATGTAATGGAACGTAACAGTGAAAGCAAAGTGCAAGCGATGAGCATCAACAGCGTGTCCCATGATTGCACCTTTACGCCCGGCGTTCGCGCAGCTACGGCTGCGTGTTCAAAAGCAGTTAGGGTCTGTTCAACATAATCTTTCGACAGAGGCACCGCAAGTTGAATGATTGTCCGGGAAGTTTCAGAAAGATTAGAAATTTAAATCCGAACCATCCGCACATGGAGTCCAAGACCTAAGGACGGCATGAGGAGCATCGCAGTTCATCGCGCTGAAAATGTAGTAGTCTGTTCATAATGGGGCTGTAGCTCAGATGGATAGAGCATTGGTTTCCTAAACCAAGTGTCGGGAGTTCGAATCTCCCCAGCCCCACCACTCAACTCTTTCGTTTGCTAGAAGTTGCGCTTTGTTAGCTCGGGACCTGTTTTCGATTTGTTGCAAGGACGTTGCAAGTTGGCTGAATTCATCTCAAGTTCGAGCGTCGGTTGAGCGCGGAATTCGAATTGACCAAAAGCATTCCTTAAATGACGTAGGCTATTGGTGCGAAACGGTAGCATGGGACTTACCAGGACTTCCCGCCCACTACAGAAAAGTAAGATATTCTTTCGACGAGTAGGACAGGAGTTTGCGGTCGAAAACTCGAAAGTTATGACGATCTCTTTGCGATAGACCATATTCTCCGCGAGCCCCGTCAACGCTATCAATCGGGAGCCGACGGAGCGAAGCGAAGTTATAAACCACTCGCAGAAGTGGAATCCCGTCGCGAAAGCTGCCGGGGCAAATGGACTGTTTCGCGACTGACCAGGCTCTGCAAAACTCCGTTGGTCGCGACGTGTGGTCCGTGGCGCGAGCAAGCTGCAAGAGGATGCATAGGCATGGTTGCCGCCTACTACCGTCCCGATTGCCGTGGGTGCACCGGCGGGTTAGAATCCCAGCACTTAACACCGTCAGCCCGTAGCCACGAACCATCCATGAAGGACCCTTTGCCAATCTCGCCGCCAGTGCCATCTCACCAGCCTCTTGAAGTGCCACTCGATTCCTGGAAGGAAATTGCCAACTATATAAAACGG
>QHYO01000279.1 GCA_003224135.1 Acidobacteriota bacterium
AAATCTCCTGTAAGTCAGAGAGCACGTGCGAGGTAATAAAAATAGTTGTTCCATTGCGGTTCATCCCGCGGATGAGATCCTTGAGTTCCGCACGGGCTTTTGGATCCAGCCCGGATGCCGGCTCATCCAGAATCAGCAGAGGGGGATCGTGCACGATCGCGCGGGCGATGCCGAGCCGCTGCTTCATACCGCGCGAGAGTCCTCCCACAAAGGAGTCATATTTCGTTTCCAGGCCGAGCTGCCGAATAACTTCCCGCACGCGGCCTGGAATTTGTTGCGACTCCAGCTTGTACGCGCGAGCGAAATAATCCACGTACTCCCACACCTTGAGGTCGTCATAGACAGAAAAAAAGTCGGAAAGATATCCGATGTACTCCTGAGCCCTGTCCGGCTCCTGCAAAACATCCACTTGATTGACGCTGACTTTTCCGGAAGTCGGCGCGAGCAGACCGCAGACAATTTTCAGAGTCGTAGTTTTGCCGGCGCCGTTTGGTCCGACCAAGCCAAAAACTTCGCTGCGTGCAATTGTCAGAGAAAGCTGATCGGCGGCGACGAGCTTTCCGGATTGACCGGGCGGCAGATCATATTCCTTGGTGACGCCTTCGATCTGGATCATGGGTGGAAGGCGATTCTGCATGGCGTTTGTGTGCGAGTCAACGCACTTCTGCCTAAGAACGCGACGATGTTCTCCTCTTTCCAGTTTGCCGCTCGGCTTGTATAGTGGCGGCCTCGCAATCGTTGTGTATCAAGGAGGAAGACATGAGTTTATGGTCGCGTCGCAGATTTTTTTTGACATCGCTGGCAGGAACCGCCGCAGCCGGCACTCCAAGTTTATTGCGAGCATCCACGCCAGAAGATGGATCTGACGCGGATGTATTCGTTCCGCAAAGCGCACCTGCCAAGGGCAAACGGCCGGTGATGATTTCAAGCGCGAATGGAGTGCACGCACTGCAGAAGGGCATGGACATTTTGAAGAGCGGCGGCGACACGCTGGATGCGGCGGTCGCTGCGGTAACGGTGGTGGAGGACGATCCGAACGACGATTCGGTTGGATATGGCGGATTGCCGAACGAAGAAGGCGAGGTGGAACTGGACGCGAGTGTGATGCACGGGCCGACACGGCGCGCAGGATCTGTAGCGAGCGTGCGGCGAATCAAGAATGTGGCGAGGCTGGCGAAGACGGTGATGGAGCGCACGAATCACACGATGATTGTGGGCGATGGGGCGCGTCGATTCGCGGTGGCCGAAGGCTTCGAGGAGATGAATCTGCTGACGGAGCATTCTCGAAAAATCTGGCTGGCGTGGAAGGCTTCGAGTTCGTTCAACTGGCGGCCAGGGATTGATAGTCCGGAGTGGGTCAGCCGCTCAGCGGCAGCACGTAAAGAAGACTATGCGCAACATGAGGTATTTCAGGAGCGCCTTGCCATGATTTGCGACCATGACCCGGCTCTGATGGCGCGTGCGATGGAAGTGATTCTGGATCCGCCGACGGGAACGATCAATTGTCTGGCTGTGAATGACAAAGGAGAAATTTCCGGAACGACGACGACTTCGGGATTGTCCTGGAAAATTTCGGGGCGCGTGGGGGATTCGCCCATTATCGGCGCGGGACTTTATGTGGACGGCGACGTCGGCGGAGCGGGTTCGACCGGAAAGGGCGAAGAGAACATCAAAATTTCCGGTGGGCACACGATCGTGGAGATGATGCGGAAGGGAATGTCTCCGAACGATGCGTGTCTCGAAGCGCTGCACCGAGTGGCGCGGAACTATAACAATGACAAGAAAAAGCTGGGGACGTTTCACGTCTATTTTTACGCGCTAAATAAGGATGGCGTGCACGGGAGCGCGTCGTTGTGGAGAAACGGCTACGACCCGAACAAGCGCGCCAAGTATGCGGTGCACGACGGGACGGAGGGCAAGTTGGTGGAGTGTGCGGCCTATTTTGACGAGATCGGCGGGGATCAATAGAGATTCGAGAGTGCGCGTCTGCGGCCAACGCGGCGAAAAACCGAAAGAAAGAGTCCTCGCTACGCTCTGAATGACGGAAAATCAAAACGCCAGGGCTATTCGACGATGATGCGGACGAATTTTTTCTTGCCAGCGCGGAGAAGAAATTCGGCTGGTTGCGTAAGGTCGACGTCCTTGCGAAAATCGTCGACGCGCTGCTCGTTGATTTCGATTCCTCCCTGCTTGATTAGACGTTCGGCTTCGCTTTTCGAGGGAACAAGATTCAGCTCCACCAGGAGTGCGGTAAGTTTTTTAGCTGGGCCCCGCGCGAGCTTTTGCGTTGGAGCTTCCGCGGGGGCTTGGCGGTCGCGGAAAACGCGCTGAAAATTTTCGGCGGCTTTGCGGCCGGCCTCCGGGCCTTGAAAGACGCCGACCACTTCTTCGGCTAACTTCATCTTGGCTTCCATGGGATGCAGTTTGCCTCTGTCGACTTCTGACTTTAGGTCGGCAATTTCCTTTTCGGTGCGGTCGGTGACCAGTTCGTAGTAGCTCCACATCAGGTCGTCAGGAATCGACATCATTTTGCCGAACATTTCCTGCGGCGGTTCGGTGATGCCAACGTAATTGCCGAGGCTCTTGGACATTTTACGCGAACCATCCAGGCCAACGAGAATCGGCATGGTCATGCACACTTGCGATTCCTGGCCGTATTCGCGCTGGATTTCGCGACCCATCAGTAAATTGAATTTTTGCTCGGTCGCGCCTAGCTCCACGTCGGCTTCGAGTACAACGGAATCGTACGCAACAAGGAGCGGGTAAAGAAATTCGTGAACCGCGATGGGTTGCTGGTTGACGAGGCGATTATGGAAGTCCTCGCGTTCGAGCATACGAGCGACGCGATATTTAGCAGCCAGCCTAATGATATCGTAACTCGTGAGCTTATCGAGCCACTCGCTGTTGTAACGAATTTCAGTTTTTGCGGGATCGAGAATCTTGAATACCTGTTCGAGATAGGTTTTGGCGTTGGATTGGACCTGTTCGCGGGAAAGCGGGGGACGCGTTTCGCTTTGGCCGGTGGGATCGCCCACCATCGCAGTAAAATCGCCAATCAGAAATACCGCGAGATGACCCATATCCTGGAAATCAACTCCAAGCTTTGCTCGCAGCGGCTTTCCGGTCTTGCGCGATTTTTCCAGCTTGGCGCGAAGACCTTCTTCCCGAATGATTTCGTGCGCGCCTTTTTTCAAGTAGGCGAGCTGCTCTTCCACAGGACTAAAGTTGGTTTGCGTCATCTCAATTGAATTACGCGGCGCCCTTCAAGTTTGAATTTTCCTGCAAGCACAATCTTGACGGCTTCTGAATAGATGCGGTGCTCTTCCTTCAGGATTCGCGTGCTGAGCGTATCCTCCGTGTCGTCGTCTTCGACAGGGACAACCGCTTGCAGCACGATCGGGCCCGCGTCCAGATTTTCGTCAACAAAATGGACCGTGCATCCGGCAAATTTCACGCCGTAGTCGAGCGCCTGCTTTTGAGATTCAAGCCCCGGAAAAGACGGCAGCAGCGACGGATGAATATTCAAAATGCGCTGTGGAAAGGCCGCAACAAAATGAGGCGAAAGCAGGCGCATATAACCCGCCAGGCAGACGAGATCGACACTCGCTTCGTGCAGCGCCGCGACAACCTGCCGGTCATACGGTTCGCGTTCAAGTCCTTTGGAGGGAATGACGCGAGTGGCAAGCCCGCGCGCGTGTGCGCGATCGATTCCCGGTGCGCCTTCACGATTGCTGACCACGACGGCGATTTCGGCGTTGGGGATGCGGCCAGCAGAAATGCTGTCGGCCAGCGCTTCGAAGTTAGAGCCACGGCCGCTTAAGAGCACGCCAATGCGCTTGGTCATAACCGAAAAAAGTTAGCACAGTTGCGGCATGGTTCCAACCTTACGGCTTCAACGTGAACTCGGCATCGCGAGAGATGGATTCACCCGAAACGCGGTCGCGAACCGTCACTTCCAGCCAGTAGCGGCCTGGCGCGAAGGATGAAAGTGGCACGAGGCGATTCAAAGTAACCTGTTCGCCGGTTTGGCGAATCGAGTCCGAAGTTTCCGTTGCCATCCAGATCTCCCGTTGACCTTTGAGCAAACGGTAGGTCACGAAAATGTCCGACTTATGCAGCGCTTCATCGGGCCGCAGGTTGTAGACCTGTAAGAAGAGCCCGAGATTTTCCGCTGGAGAAAATTCGTGGGAAAGGCGCGGGCGAACCTTGTAGGAGCTAAACAGGCACGCGCCAAGACCAATCCGTCCAGACGGAACGGGCTCAATCTGATCGGCGAGGATGAGCGTGCTCGCGCCCAGCGTGTCGGCATCGAAGCGAGGTACGTGCAACGCTGTTCCAATCACGCCTACGTTGCCACTCTCCACGTCTTTCACCACAACATCGAGCTTGTACGGGCCTGGACGGAGAGGGACCGCTTTCTGAAAGATCGACGATTGCTCGATTGCTTTCTGGAAGAGGGCTGCGGGAACATCGCGAGAGATCGCTTCCTCAAAGGTTTGCACAACTCTTCCGGACACCGTGGTGATCTGCGCGTAAACGTTCAACATGGCAGATTGGACACCGTTTTTCTCGCGGTAGGCCATCTCGAGATTTGGAATCTGCAGCGTGATTGGCACAAACACCGAATCGCTCGTGACTCGTAGGTAGTCCACGCGATAGTCGATGTGTATTGGATTGCGAACCAATCGAGACGAAACAATTGCAGCCAAATCCTTCAGGTGCTCGGGCGGCCGCATTACACGGAAATAGCGATCGAGCGTTTCAAATTCACCCATGTTCGCGGGGGCAGAACCGATGGGTACAGGAAGTATAGTGCCACCGGGATTGGTGAATCGCCCCGCTTTGCTACCGCCATTCATCATTTCGGAGATACTTAGGCCTACCCCGGGAACATGTGTGAGCGCATCTTTGTCGCCAGGGTCGCGTGTCAGACGATATTCGCCTGAGCCGCTCGGATCGACAAATTCAAGTTCAATATTGTCGCCAATCTCCTCGAGATGACGATAGCGCCACAGCTCCCACGGATAAGTTGAAGTGGAGCCACCACCCTGAAACATCGGACGTTGGCGTACGCGATGCGGCGATAGTGCTCTTCTTTAAAAGAATTGTCACCGAGATCGGGATCGGGATTTCTTAGCTGCCAAAAATGTTCGATGAATTGCTCGCGTTCTTCATTCGTGCCGAGTTCGTCCGGCGTGATGATGTAAGGAACGTCGTTGTTCAGCCAGTCGAGGTAACCGAAGCCAAGCTCCCTTAACGCCTTCTTTTTCTGCTGCTTCTGCGTTCGTTCGTCTGCAGATTTCGAAGACGTACCGCCAGATGAAGCTGTCTGCTGCCCGTTAGCCGACATCAGAAAGAGGTAACCTATAGTTACGAAAAACAACGAGCGATGGAGTACTGGCATGAGGACACCTCCGTCAGGACTGAATGCTGAAGTAGTTGGCACCCTTGTCCGTCCACCCCTGAGCGGAATCACGACACGTACACACTGCTGGCGACTAGGAATCGGGAGGTTCGTCAGAGGTTGCCCAGTCAACTTTTGTGAGTGTTAGGCCCAGCTGTAGCCGCGCTTGGAGAGCGGGAGTGAGCGAATGCGCTCGCCGGTGGCGGTGAAAATAGCGTTGCAGACGGCCGGAAGAATGGGAGGAAGCGCAGGTTCGCCAAGTCCCGTGGGTGGATTTTCCGTGCGCACAAAATGGACCTCGATGTCCGGTGGCGCTTGAGAAATGCGGATCGGCGGATTCGCGTCAAAGTTGTTCTGCACGGCACGCCCGCGTTCAATCGTGATCTCGTAGGACATCAACTGGCTGAGCCCGTCGATGATGCCGCCCTGCACCTGATTTACAGCGTTGAGCGGATTGATGATCTGGCTTCCGACGTCGCCCGCGACCCAGATTTTGTTAACTTTAATCTTTTTGGAGGAGTCGACGCGAACTTCGGCGACTTCCGCAAAATATCCGCGGTGCGAAAAGTAGAACGCCACGCCGGTTGCGGTACCTTTCGGAAGCGCACGCGAGCCCCATTTCGATTCACGAGCGACGCGTTCGAGGACTCCGCGCATGCGGGCCGCGTCGAATTCGGGTTGGCCCTGCGCGGAAGGGATTGCGGAGTTCGCGATGCGAGGAGCGTTCAAAAGCTGCAGGCGGAACTGAACAGGGTCCTTCCCTGCCGCGTGCGCCACTTCATCAAGAAAAGATTGGAAGACGAATGCGTAAGCGTTGCTGCCCGGTGCGCGAAGCGCATAGGTGGGAACACCACAAGGCATAAGCGATGCCGCGAACAAATAGTCCGCCACAAAACCGGCAGGAAATTCGTTTGGACCAATTCCAGCAGACGGAGCGAACTGTTTCTCCTGGCCAAGGCTGACGAAATGATTTCGCCACGCGATGACCTTCCCTGAAGAGTCCAGGCCAGCTTTCAGGAAATGAAAACCGATTGGACGGTAGTGATCGTGGTGAAAATCGTCTTCACGCGTCCAGAGAAGTTTGACCGGAACGCCGACCTGTTTGGCAATCGCTGCCGCTTCGAGCATGTAGTCGTTGGTGAGGCGCCGTCCGAATCCCCCTCCGGTGCGTCGAAGATGGACAGTAATGTTACTGGCGGGAATTTTCAAAACGTCGGCTACCTGTTGCCGACCTCGTTCGGGCGTCTGGCTTGGCGACCAGAACTCAAGCTTGCCGTCCGCAAAATGCGCGACACAATTTTGCGGTTCGAGCGGCGCATGCGCGATAAATGGGTAGGAGTAAGACGCTTCGACAACTTTCGCGGCGGAGCGCAATGCCGCATCTGCCTCACCGTCGGTGCGGAGCGCGAAGACCGGCGGTTGCTTGCAGAGTTCTTCGGCACGTTGCGCGAAGCCTGCACTGCTTTGCTGCGCAGTGGCGCCTTCGTTCCACTCCACGCGAAGTTTTTTGCGCGCCGATTGCGCTTGCCACCAGCTGTCCGCCACAATTGCGATTCCGCCGTGAAGGCCGAGCAATTCCGGCGTTCCTTCCACCACAAACGCCTGGCGTACACCAGGCTGCGACATGATTTCGTCAAGATTCGCAGAGGTGACTTTCCCAGCAAAGACTGGGCAC
>QHYO01000275.1 GCA_003224135.1 Acidobacteriota bacterium
TGGAAGTCGAAGAAAACGGGAAGAAAATCAAAAAGACGGAAATTCGCGACGTGACTAGCTGGGTGCCGTTGGATGCAAGCCAGATTGTGGCGGACTTCCACATTGACTACCGGCAAAAAGGTCTGCTGTGGTTCAGCACGTACCGCGTGGCGTTTGCCGGCAACTACAAGTTTCAGAATCCGACGGCGGAGGAGCGGACTTTCACCATCAAGTTGCCATTGCCGGCGAAACAAGCGGTGTACGATGGCGTGGAGATCACGCTCGATGAGAAACCGCTAGCGCTTGATTTTGGCGGAACGGAAGTGACCGCACATGCGCGGCTGGGACCGAACGCGGCCGGCACCGTGCGTGCGGCATACCGTTCGCAGGGGCAGGACAATTGGAACTACAAATTTTCAAACGGCGATGAAGTTTCTCGTGCGAAAGATTTTCATTTCCTGATAAAAACGGATTTCAGTGGATTTGATTTTCCGGAGAATTCGCTATCTCCCACGGAAAAGCGGGAGACCCCGCAAGGCTGGGAATTGAAGTGGGATTACCAGAACCTCGTTTCCGGATTCAACGTTGCGCTGAAGATGCCGCAGAAATTGCAGCCCGGGCCCCTGGCTGGTCGGATTTCGTACTTTGCGCCGGTATCGCTCTTCTTCTTTTTCTTTCTGGTGTTCATTCTTTCCACGTTGCGCGGACTTGATCTGCATCCGATGAATTATTTCTTCCTGGCGTGCGCGTTCTTTGCGTTCCATCTCCTACTGGCGTATTTGTGCGATCACGTATCGATCCATGCGGCATTTGCGATTTCCTCTGCAGTTTCGATTTTGCTGGTGGTGAGCTATCTTCGGCTGGTGGTAAATGGTCGATTTGCCCTGATAGACGCAGGGATCGCGCAACTGATCTATCTTGTTCTGTTTTCTTATGCATTTTTCTTCGAAGGATTCACGGGCTTGGCGGTGACCATCGGCGCGATCCTGACGTTGTTCGTAGTCATGCAAATGACGGGACGAATCCGATGGGGAGAAAAATTTGAAAGCGTAGCCATGAAGCCAGCGACATTGCGTTAAAAACCTCAACCAGACGGAATGTCGTTTGGGCAGGAAGAATCGACCAGGCATAACCTAAGCACTCGGCGCGCCACATGCCCGCGCCGAGTATGCTGGGCGGAAGAAACGGAACGGTGAATGTTCCAATTTGGACATCCGGTTTAGATCGGAATGTAGCTGTCCAAAATGAAAATCTCCCCGCGAAGTAAAATCTAGGGAGGCGGGAGGCTGCGCCCGGTCGTGTTTAGTCAACAAGGCGCAGCCCGGCACGGGTAAGGAATCGAGCGAGGCTATTCGTCGCCGTTGCGGTGCTCTTCGCCTCCTTCGCCGGGGCGAATGAAGCCGAACAGACCATGGCCTTCGTCGGCGATTCCAGCGGTGAAGAGGAGATGGTTTTTCTTGCCGGAGGGTCCACCGGTGGCGAAGCTCAGGCTCCATAGACCGTCGATAGCGAGCGGAAGATTCAAGGTGTCGTGCAACTGGCCGACAAAGCCACCGCCGGGGAAATCAAAAACATTGATGCGGCCGTCGCCGAAGTTTCCCACCAGAAGATGATGACTGGCGCTGCCGAATCCGCCGGGAGCGACAGCGAGTCCCCACGGAGAATTCAGCATGCCTTGCGATGCGAAGCGCGAAAGCCAGGTACCGTCGGTGCTGAATACATCGATGAAGCCATGGCCCAGGCCCTTGACGTCGTCGTGCTTGTCTTCGTCTTGCAGGGCAAAAGTGACATAAAGATTGCCATTGATGTTGCGAATGCCGAACGGAGCGTAGCCGAGAGGAACGGCTGAGTCGGTAAAGGATTTCACGAAATGAAAATTGGCGTCATAGATTTCGACTACGGCATCGTGAAAATTGGTGGCGAAGAGAAAGTTCTTGCCGCCGCTCACACCTGAAGCTAGTCCTTTATAGATAGCGCCCGATCCGGAATTGTTCACCATGAGGATGGCGTTGTGATCGACCGCCGGACTCCAGCCGGAGATGGTGCCGTCCTCACTCGCGAAGATAAAAATCGAAGAGCCGGACTTACCGTTGGCGGAAACCACAAAACTGGGAGTGGTGTTCGCGACCAGACCGGTGGGAGCAGAAGGAGATCCCGGCGAGGCGCCTGGAACCGTAACCACGAGTGGTGCGGCAGGTGAAGGGGCAGGTGTGCCGTCGCCAAGGTACAGAGTGGACGTGCCGGTGCCATTGTTGGCGATCCAGACCGGGCTGGTATCGAGGAAAGCGATGCCCCACGGGTTGACGAGATTCGGGTCGGTGCGAAGTGCGACTCCGGGAATATCGGAAACCAGATTGACGCGACGATACTCCTGAGCGCGAGCAGATGCGGCGCTAAACAGGAGCAGCCCACAGAAAAGCGAAAGTTCCGGGAGCGGGTGTTTGTGACTCATTGAAGTCTCTCCGTCAAGGATTCACCAGGCGGCAATGGTTGCCGGTATGGATGCGGGGAGATAGGGCGCGTTGTCCCCACACGCGGCGAGAGACAAAATTTTGACGACTGGCAGACAAACGGGAGAAAAGGCGTGACGAAGACGTGAGGGGTGCCAAGGACCGCGCAGCCATCGTACGGGAATACCGGTAGGCCTTATCGAGTGATGATGAGGCCAGGAGTTGCGCCGGTGGACTTTGCATCATTCCAGACAAGAACGCCGTTGACGAAAACTTTTTCGATGCCGACCGGAAGCTCCTGCGGTTTTGTGAACGTAGCGTGGTCGATTACTGCAGCGGGATCGAAGAGGACCAGGTCCGCATAGGCGCCCTCGCGAAGAACCCCGCGATCTTTCCAGCCGAGGCGCTGCGCGGGGAGTGAAGTCATTTTGCGGATAGCTTCCGGTAAAGTGAGCCAGTGTTTTTCTCGGACGAAGCGGCCAAGCACGCGGGGGAATGTTCCCGCCCCGCGAGGATGCGCAGCGCCGATGCCGCCATCACTTGCAACCATCACCCAGGGCTGTTGATAAAACGCTTTGATGTCACTTTCGATCATAGAGTGGCCGATCACTTGGGCTTCGGTGTTGGCGGCATCGCCTTCGCGAATGATGCGGATATACATCTCGACAGGCGAAAGTTTATTGGATTTCGCGATTTCCGCGAGCGAGTGGCCGAGGTAGGAGGAGCTCGGCTTGAATTCCGTGATGGTGAGGCGATCGGCGCCGCCGAGATCGGTGATAGCTTTTTCGACGCTCTTGGGATTTTCGTAATGTCTGTCGGAAACGATGACTTTGATGTTGGAGTGCCAAGCTTCGTAGGGATAGCAGTCAGCCAGAAAATCGACGCCGCGGTTGCGGGCTTCTTCGATCACGCGAATGTATTCGGGAGCTTTGCCCCAAACGCCGACCGTGCCGAGTTTAATGTGCGAGTGGTCGACGGGAATGTGCGCTTGTTCGGCAATTTCGATTTCTTCAAGAAGCGCGTCAAAGGCTTTGTCCGCTTCGTCTCGGATGTGCGTGCTGTAGATTCCGCCGTGTTCGGCAGCGCTGCGCGCTATCGCGATGAGTTCAGCGGTGTTGCTGTAACTGCCGACTTCGTATTCAAGACCGCTTGAAAGGCCAATGGCGCCTTCGTTCATAGCTTGCCAGGTGAGCTGCACCATTTTTTCAATTTCGGCCGGCGTGGCGACGCGCTTGAAATCCTTGCCCATGACCTGGCTGCGAATCGTGGCGTGTCCTGCGAAGATCGCAAGATTGAGCGCGGCGGGATGCTGCTTGCGCGTTTCGATCCAATCTTTGACAGGCCAGGGAGATTCGCCATCAGGGCCCTCGACGGCGGTGGTAATGCCTTGGGCAATTTGTGTTTCGGCAAGGGGGTCGGAGTCGAGTCCTTCGAGCGAGTGGTTGTGAACGTCGATAAAGCCGGGAGCGAGTACCAGGCCGCGTGCGTCAATCACGCGTTCGCCCGGAGCGGGAGAAAGTTTTCCGACCGACATGATGCGATTCCCACGGATGCGTAGCGCGCCGTTGATCAGAGGAGCGCCCGTGCCGTCGGCCAGTTGTGCGTTGATGATGAGCAGCGTATCTGGTGCGGGCGCGGCGCGGAAGGCGAAAGGTATAGCGACCGTGAAAAGTGCGGCAAGCGAAAGAATGGAAATGATGCGCCGGGAATTGTGCATGCGGACTGTTCCTCGAAAATTTTGGAACTGCGGGCCGGCGCAGGTGTCGTGCTGCCTACACTTGCGCGGGCTTCAAGCCCATGACATTGAACTAGTCGTGCTCATTGCGAGTGCGGAGATGGTACCAGATAGCGATAAGGATGATGGAGACGACGAGGATGAGAGTCGAGATCGCGTTGATTTCGGGAGTGATGCCGCGGCGGAGACGGCCCCAAATTTCCAGAGGCAGCGTGCTCTCACTGCCGATAAGAAAGAAAGTGACGGCGATTTCGTCCATGGAGAGCGTAAAGATCAACAGGCCCGCGGCGATTAGAGAGAGCTTGAGGTTGGGAAGGGTGACGAGCCAGAAGGTACGCCACGGAGTTGCGCCCAGATCGAGCGAGGCCTCTTCCTGACGGCGATCCATTTTCTGAAGACCTGCGAAGAGCTCCGTGGTCGCGACGGAGATGAGGGCCGTACCGTGGCCGAAAAAAACGAGTATCAGGCTGCGCTGGAAGCCAGCGATGACGGCGAACATCAACATGGAAAGTCCGGTGATGATGCCGGGAAGAATCAGCGGGAGGAGCACGAGCCGGCGGAAAAGAGATTTGCAGGGAAAGTCGGCACGATCAAGCGCGAGCGCGGCGAGCAGACCAAGCGTGAGCGAGAGAACGACAGCTCCTGCGGCGACGATGAGGCTGTTGACGACCGAATCCCAGATGGCGGAATCGGCGAAGAGTTGCCGATACCAAGCGAAAGTGAAATGGCGAGGAGGAAAGCCGCCGACACCGTCACGATTGAACGAGTACGCTACTAGCACGATTATCGGCAAATAGATGAAAGCGAAAACGAGAGCGGCATACGATCCGAGCAGCCACGGACGGCGCGAGACAGTGGAAGTAGATGCGCTCATTCGAATGACCAGTGTTTTTCCACGCGTTGCGTGACGGCGAGCAGCGCGACGGTGATGACAAGAATGAATACTGAAATCGCCGCGCCGAGCGGCCAATCGTAGGCAGCGCCGAAAAGCGATTGCACGAGGTTGGCGATCATCGTGCCGGAGGGTCCACCAACAAGGAGCGGCGCGAGAAAGTCACCGGGAGACAGAACGAATGCGAAGGTTGCTCCGGCAAGGAGGCCGGGTAGAGAGAGCGGCAAAATGACGCGAAAAAAAGTCTTGCGCGGCGATGCGCCGAGATCTTGCGAGGCTTCGATGAGCGGACGGGGAATGTGTTCGAGTGAAGCGTAGATTGGAAGAAAAACAAATGGCGTGTAGATGTGCGTGAGCATGAGGACTACGGCGAACGGACTGTAGAGAATGGCCGAAACAGGTCCGTGCGTGATGTGCAGGTACTGAAGAAATCCGTTAAGCACGCCGTCGGAGCCGAGAATTGTTTTCCAAGCGTAGCCGCGAACCAGGTAGCTTACCCAAAGCGGAACAATAACGAGTTGATAGAGAATTTCCTTGCGCGGACCCGCGTGGAAAGACAAGAAATACGCGACTGGATAACCGAGAAGAACGGAGAGCAGCGTAACGGAAGCGGCGATGCGCGCGGTGCGGAAGAGCACCTGAAGGTAGAGAGGATTTTTGAAGAGCGTCGCGTAGTTGTCGAAATTCCACCGATCGACGATGACACCGTCGCGGACGGCCCAAAAGCTGTGAAGGAGCATCATCAGGTAGGGAAGATGTAGGAACAACGAGACCCACAAAATGGGCGGAAGAGTCACGAGAGCTTTGTAAGTCCGAGAGTATATGAAATTCATCTACTCACTCACGGCGACGGCGTCAGAAGCGGCAAAAACAAAATCGTGTGAACCCGAGAGTTGGGCAGGGGAGGCGATGCGCGCCCGAAGGACTAAATTGCTGGTGGTTTGCAATTCAAGAAGTTCAGTTGCACCGGAATAGATTTGTTGTCGAATGGACGCGGAGAAACGTACAGAGTCAGCGAGCCGAAGAGAATCGGTGTCCAGGGAAATTGCTTCAGGGCGAAGTGAGAAGATCGCGGCGCCGTTGGCACGAGAACAGGAAAATCGGAATGCGCCACAGTCAGCGATTCCATTCCGAACATCAGCGCGCAGCAAGTTGGTTTGCCCTACGAATTGAGCGACATAGGCCGTGGCAGGACGCGCGTAGATTTCGCGAGGCGACGCGACTTGCTCGAGGGTGCCATTGCGAAGAAGAGCGATGCGATCCGATAGCGCCATGGCTTCTTCCTGGTCGTGCGTGACGAAAAGAAACGTAATGCCCACTTCGCGCTGGAGGGATTTCAGCTCTGACTGCATCTCTTTGCGAAGGTTGGCGTCGAGGGCGGAGAGCGGTTCGTCGAGCAGGAGAAGTTCCGGGCGATTGACGAGTGCCCGCGCGAGCGCGACGCGTTGTTGCTGGCCGCCCGAGAGGCGCGTTGGTTTTGCAGCGGCGAATTCTTCCATGTGGACCATCGCGAGCGCATCATTCACGCGCATGGTTATTTCGGCTTTCGGCGTGTTCGCGGCCTGAAGGCCATACGCCACGTTTTCGCTGACGTTGAGGTGGGGAAAAAGAGCGTAATGCTGAAAGACAGTATTGACGCCGCGTTTGTAGGGAGGAAGTGTATCGAGACGTGCGCCGTGCATCCAGATTTACCCGGCCGTGGGTTGTTCGAATCCGGCGATAAGCCGCAGCAGAGTGGTTTTGCCGGAGCCGCTTTCACCGAGGAGCGTCAGGAATTCGCCTGCGATGATATCTAGAGAAAGGGTTTTTAAGACCTCGCGCGCGCCGAATCGCTTGCTGACGGCTCTCACTTCGAGCACCGTTGCGCCGGGAGCGAGAGAAGCGGCGATCGGAGGTGCGACGGGGGTCACTGGGCGGCTTTGACCTCGTTCCAGATTTCGTTGTACTTGGCGCGACGCGGAACATCCTGCCAGAAATAAATTTTCAGCATGTATGCGTCGGGCTCATCGAGGTGCAGGGACTTCTTCTCGTCACTCGTGAGATATTCCGCTGCGCCGGGATTCGCGGGCGTGTAGTGGGTGACGTCGCTCACGAGTTTTTGTGTCTTGGCCTCGATCATGTACGCGAGAAAATCCGTAGCGAGATCCTTGTTCCTGCTCGCCGAAGTGATCATAAGGTGATCGATCCAGCCCGTGGTGTTTTCCCTGGGAATCGTTTCGCCGACCGGAAAGTTCAACTTGCGAAGTTGCACGACGTTGAGTGGCCAACCCATCGCAAGAACGATTTCGTGATTTTGAAAAAGATTGGTGAGCTCGCCGCCGGTCGACCAATATTTGCGGACGTTTGGTTTGAGCTCGAGAAGTTTTTTCTTTACCTCTTCGAGCTGAGCATCCGAGAGATTGTAAAGCTGCGCCGCATCGGGCTTATCGTAGCCGAGAATCTGTGCCGCCATGTAGATGCTCGAGAGTTCATCCCACAACGAAACTTTGCCACGGTATTTTGGATCCCACAGAACGTTCCATGAATCGGGAGCCTGTAAAAAAGCGGTGGCGTCGTAGAGAAGAGGATTCGGTCCCCACATAAATGGCACGCCATAAACCTGAGCATTTGCTTTTACCAGAGAAGAGTCGCGAAGTTTTGCGGAAAGCTGCAGGTAAGAAGGAAGCCGTGAGAGGTCAAGGGACGCAGCAAGCCCGGCTTTCACGATGGAAGCAGCGACATCGCTTGAGGGCGAGATGACGTCGTAGTTCGCTGCGCTGCCGCCGCGAAGCTTG
>QHYO01000276.1:0-4642 GCA_003224135.1 Acidobacteriota bacterium
CCGACGCTTTCAATCTGCTGAAGAACAAATTTCTTGCTGGTGAGCGCGACGGTAACCACGAGCACAATCGAAGCGCTGCCGATGATGACGCCGAGCGAGGTAAGCATCGCGCGAAGTTTATTTGCTCGGAGCGCTTCCATGGCGACAGTGAAGGTTTCGTGGAAATCCATCATGGCGTTAGTCGCGCCGCAGGCGCTTCAATGCTTCGTTGGCGAACCGATTCTTCGGTTCCAGGTTCAACGCCTCCTGATATTCCCGTTTCGCGGAAGCGGTTTTGTCCTGATTTTCCTCGATGCGGCCCAGCCAATAATGCGCCATGGCCTTCGACGGGTAGTTGTTGCGCTTCGGCGCGTTGGCAAGATAGTCGCGGAACAATCCCGTGGCGTCGGCAGGATTCTTTTTTTCAAGAGCGTACGACACGGCGCGGAAAAAATTTCCGCGCGGGTCGGAAGGGGCGGCTCGTTCTCCCTCTTCAATCACGAGTTGCAGACGATCCGGCTGGTTGCGCTTCATGTAGTGATCGCCGATATCGTAAATCAGGTCGGCGGATTTTGGATGGAGAGCGAGCGCTTTGCGGAACTCGCCATCCGCAGCTTCAAAATCTTTTTTCTGCCTGCGGCAATTTCCCGCAGCGTAGCGCCCCTCCGCGGCATCGAGTCCGCCGAGCTTTTCGATTTCGGGGCGGGCTTTGTCTTCGCCTCCGCCGGCAATTCCCGGCGCGCTGCAATCGAACTCGATCAGCGCCTGCATCGCGGAGAAATTGCGCTCATCGAGCTGCACCGCTGTTTCGAATTCCTTACGTGCTTTTTTTGCAAGCGACAGAGCGCTGAACCAGCCGGAGCGATCGGCCTTTTCGCCGTACGCACGGCCAAGCAATTCGTGGTACACGGAATTCTTGGCATCGAGAGAGATTGCCGCCTCCGCTGCGGGGATCGCGCGGTCGAACTGTTCGCTCTCAAAGTAGCAGCGCGCGAGCAAGTGTTGCACGCCGGCATCGCGAGGGGAGGCAGCTGCTTCGCGATTCAGGATTTCAATCGCTTTGGAATAGTCGCCGGCCGCAAACGCTGCTTCTGCCTCGTCCGGAATTTTCGATTCCGCGCGCGCGGCCTGACCGAAGATGAAAATTGCGGCAAATAAAATAGCGGCGCAAAATAATTTACTGGACATCCTGATGTCCTTGAAGCGATGCCGATTCGGTGTTGATGATTTTTACCCGCATGCCGTCATGCAACTCCACGTCGCCGGGCAGCGCGACCAGATCTTTCGCATCCAGCCCGCTTACGACCTGGTAGTGCACGGAGTCTGCAATTCCCAGCTGAATTTCGCGCTTTTCCAATATTTTTTTGCCGACGCCCAGCCCCGTGCTTTTTACCACGTAGACAAATCGCTTGCCGCCTTCGGAAGCGACCGTACCGCGCGGTATCACGAGAACATTGGAACGCTCTTGTGAATTGATGCGCACACTGACGTTTACGTTGGGTAGAAGTTCGAGCTTATCGTTGTTCACGGAGCACAGAAGCTCGCCCACGCTGCGAGTGCCGCGGGGAACAACTTGTTTCGGAACGCTTTCCGTCTGCCCTGCCAGATGTGATCGGGAAGAGCATCCCATGTGATACGGACAGGTTCGTTTGGCCGAAGCGCGCCGATTTCCGGTTCGTACACAAATGCACGCACACGTACTTTGTGAAGATCAGCCATTTCGGCAAGCAGGTCGCCGGCTTTGACAAAGTCTCCCTCACGCACGGGAAGCGAATAGAGCGTGCCATCGCTGGGAGCAGTGATTCGTCCATCACGAACTTTTTCCTCAAGCGCCGCGACTTCGCTTTGCGCCTGCTGGACTTGAAGGCTGCCGCGCGCAGTATCCAGATGAACGCCACGAGCGAACTCATTTTTGGCGGCGGTGAGGCGAGTGACCTCGGCTTGCGCCTTGGTGAGCTCCAATTCATTTGAAGCAAGTTCGTCCCTGGTGGCAGCCTGTTGCGCCACCAGGCGCTGCAGAGCGTCGTGATTGCGCTGCAGTTGGTCACGCTGCGCAATCGCTTTTGCAAGGTCGCCCGTAGCGCGAGCGGCTTCATCGGTTCGTCCGCCCGAATTTGCGGAACGAAAATCATCTTGGGCTTTCAGAAGGCGCGCACGCGCCTGTGCGAGCAAAGCGGCCGCGTCCTTCACGTTCAATTCGAGAAGGAGTTGGCCCTTTTTGACTTGCTGGCCTTCGAGAACGGAGATCTTCTCGACGAAGGTGTCGAGTTGTGCGCGCATCACAAAAGGCGAAATCGGTTCGACCTTTCCGTTGCTGCTAATGGAGGAAACGATGTTCTCGTGCGACGGCACGACTGCCGAGAGTTTTGTCACGGGCTGGCGCCCGCTCAGCAGGAAGAGCAAATACGCCAATATGGCGGCCGCAAGAAGGAAGAACAGGAGTCGATTGCGGAGTCTGCGATCCATGATCCTCGATATGTCAGGGTTTGTAAGAGCAGCTTCTTTACCTCAGGGTTTATAAAACAAACCGTGAGACCCTGAAACCCGTTTGTATTCATTCCCGCTCACGGCGCACATTTACAGCGGTAAAAACAAAATGCAGGTGAAAACTGTGTGCCGTTAATGTTCAGGTCCGTTACGAGCGAGCCGAAGAATCTTATCTTAGCAAGAGCGGCAGAGCTTGCACCACCGTAAGCGGCTCGGGACGCTGTAAAAGAAGATGCCGGCCGGTGCCATGCAGATGCTTCCCGGAGGGAACAGCACGAGCAAGGAAGGCAAGCCGAGAGTGAATTGCGGTACTCTTCTTGGCGATACGGCACCCGCTTGCGACGGGCTAGAACGAGATGAGCTCCTCTTTTACCTTCCCGCGCAAGCAGGCTAGAAATGAGACCATCGATCCTCAACGACACTCGACATAGCATTGTCAGTAAGAGGACTAGCGAAGAACCGCTTTAAAGGACGGACCGTGATAGAAGCGTTGCATCTGAGCAAACGGTTTCAGGACAAAAAACGCGGCGAAGTGCGAGCCGTGGATGACGTGAGCTTCACCTGCCACCCGGGAGAAATTTATGGGCTGCTGGGCGCGAACGGCGCGGGGAAAACCACAACATTGCGCATGCTTGCGACGATCCTGGAACCGACGGAGGGAACGGCGCGGCTTTGCGGCCACGACATCGTGGAGCACCCGGAAAGAGTGCGCGCAAATTGCGGGTTTCTTTCGACTGCCACAGCGCTGTATCCGCGTTTGACGGCGCAAGAGATGGTGGAATATTTCGGGCGGCTAAATGGGCTTGACTCTGCGACATTGAAAAAGCGCATTGATGAAATCTTTGACCGTTTGGACATGAACGATTTTCGCGACCGGCGTTGCGACAAGCTTTCCACCGGAATGAAACAGAAGACTTCCATCGCGCGCACGCTGGTACACGATCCGCCAGTGATGATTTTTGATGAGCCGACGCTCGGTCTGGATATCATGACCGCTCGGACGATCATTGAATTCATCCGTGAGTGCCGGGGCCGCGGCAAAACTGTGATTTTCTCGACGCACGTGATGCGCGAGGTGGAGAAACTGTGCGACATCGTGGGAATTATTCAAGGCGGCAAACTGCTGGCGGAGGGAACACTCGAGCAATTGCGGCAACGGCACCGAGAAAATGATCTCGAAGAAGTGTTCGTGAAGATTGTCACGCCACATTACGTCCCTGAGGCGGTCTGACATGCGGCTGCGAAACATCTGGATTGTATACGTCAAGGAACTGACTGAAGCGCTGCGTGACCGGCGCACGCTGATCACGACATTTCTCGTGCCGCTATTGTTAATTCCAGTGCTGGGCGCAGGATTTACTGCGGTCATGGCCGGAGTAATCGGCAAGGCAAAAAAAGAAAAACCGAAAGTGATGATTGTGGGCGGAACGGATTCGCCGGGCGTGGTTGCAGCCTTACGGAAATATCCAAAAATCAAAGTCGTTCCGACGATGCCCGATTGGAAAAACCAAATCGTAGAAAAAGAAATTCGCGCTGCCGTTGAAATTCCCGAAGGTTTTGAAGATGATCTCGCTAAAGGGCAAGGGGGGACCATAAAAATTGACATTTATGGGGGAGAGATTAAGTCCGAGCTGGCCGCGGGAAACCTGGAAAACTATTTAAAAGAGTATCGCGACAGCATCGCAATAAACCGGTTGGAAGCCAACCATTTACCGCCAGCTCTGCTGAAACCATTTCAGGTAAAGAGAGAGAGTATCGCGTCTCCGGAAAAGGAGGCAGGTGCAGTTCTGGGCGGGATCATTGCTTATGTCCTGATTTTGATGTGCTTAAACGGGGCGATGAGTCCGGCAATCGACCTGACGGCGGGAGAGAAAGAACGCGGAACGATGGAGACGATCCTTTCCAGCCCGGTTTCGCGAACTCACCTAGTGCTAGGGAAATTTTTGTTGGTGCTAACTGCTTCCCTGATGACCGCCTTGCTGCTGATGGTTTCCATTGGTGTTTCTTCCGCGGTGCTGCAGAAATCCCGTGTACTGAACCAGGTGGCGGAAGAGGGAGAACCGGCGCCGCATTTTGCGCTAGGCCCGAAAGCAATCGTGTCCGTGGTAATAATGGCCGTTCCGCTGGCGGTGTTATTCTCCGCGGGCTTAATTACCATTGCTCTCTTTGCAAAGAG
>QHYO01000276.1:4701-4948 GCA_003224135.1 Acidobacteriota bacterium
CCGCTATTGAATGTGAGTTTGCTCTGCAAGGAGTTGGTCACGGGTGAGTATCACTGGAACTACATCGTGCTGATTTTTGCGTCGACGTGTGTTTATGCCGCAGGAGCGTTGTACCTTGCGGTGAGGATGTTCCAGCGTGAGTCGGTGTTGTTTCGGTCGTAAGGGCGATTGCGGCGACCCTGCAGTCGAGGAGAGATTCCTCGCTTCGTTCGGAATGACGCTCAGGACAGGCTCTTCGTTTCTCCGA
>QHYO01000281.1 GCA_003224135.1 Acidobacteriota bacterium
TCTTTAGAAGAAAACACATGAGACAAGGCGACAAAATTAGAATTCGTTTGAAAGCTTTTGATCACCGCATTCTGGACCAGTCCACACGTGAGATTGTCGAAACGGCGAAGCGTACCGGCGCGGATGTTGCCGGGCCGATTCCTCTTCCGACGACGATCAACCGTTGGACCGTGCTTCGCTCGCCGCACGTGGACAAAAAGTCCCGCGAGCAGTTTGAGATGCGCACGCACAAGCGCTTGATCGACATCCTCGAGCCGACACCGGACACGGTTGACGCTCTGATGAAGCTCGATTTGCCACCAGGCGTGGATGTGGAAATCAAGGCCTTCGGTCACGCGGCGAAGTAAGGAAGTTGTCAGTATTCAGTCATTCGTTTCAGTACCCGCAGTTCTGTTCTACTGCTGAAAGCTGCGAACTGAAAACTAAGAAGGCAAGAGCGGGCATTTAAGAATTCAAGCAGTACGCAGCCAATACCCTTAAGAAACATTGAGGCATGCTGCGAGAGAGAACAGGGGAACATGGCGGTCGAAGGAATTATCGGAATCAAGTTGGGCATGACGCAGATTTTTGCCGAAGACGGCAATCTGGTTGGCTGCACAGTATTGCAGGCTGGCCCGTGCGTCGTTGTGCAGCGCCGGACGAAGGAAAAAGATGGATACGACGCGGCGCAGCTGGGCCTCGTTGAATTCGTCAAGCCTCAGCGCGTAACGAAAGCGCTGACCGGCCACTTCAAGAAGGCGAATGTCGCTCCAATGAAGGTCATGCGAGAAGTTCGTCTTGGGGAGTCAAAAGACGAAACAAAAGTTGGCGACCGTGTGCTCGTGGACGGTTTCAAAGCGGGCGAGCTGGTGGACGTCAGCGGCGTCAGCAAAGGCAAAGGTTTCGCCGGAGGCGTGAAGCGCTGGCACTATGCCGGCGGCGACGCGACTCACGGTTCGATGTTTCACCGCGCACCTGGAGGCATTGGCGGCAGTTCGTTCCCGTCACGTGTGTGGAAGAATCAGCATTTTCCGGGGCACATGGGGAACGCGAACGTGACCGCCAAGAATTTGAAGGTGATCAAGGTGGACACCGACGAAAACCTGCTGTTGGTACGGGGCTCGGTTCCAGGGCCGAGCGGGCAGTACATTTTCATCCGCAAGGCGCGCAAGGCGAATTAGCGGAGTGAAGGAACGGGTTTCAGGGTCCTGAGGTAAAAAGGTTTACGAAAGCGGAGAAGGAAACGAGATTATGCCAGTCGTGGATGTAGTCAATCTGGACGGAAAGAAAGTCGGCGAGGTTGAGCTTGCGGACGCGGTGTTTGGCGCGAAGGTGAATCCGCATCTGCTGCACGAAGCTTCCCGCTGGTACTTGAACGGGCTCCGCAGGGGCACCCACAAGGTCAAGGAAAAGAGCGAAGTGTCTGGCGCTGGCCGCAAGCTCTGGAAGCAAAAGGGAACCGGCCGCGCGCGCGTCGGCTCGATTCGGTCGCCCTTATGGCGCCATGGTGGAACGGTCCACGGACCGCGCCCGCGCAGCTATAGCTATGCGCTGCCGAAAAAGATGTTGCTTGGCGCATTGCGGTCGGCGCTTTCCGCGAAGCTTGCGGACGAGAAGTTGACCGTCGTGGACGGGTGGCAACTCGAATCGCACAAGACGCAATCGTTGGTTTCGACGCTCGAGAAATTGAGCTTTACGAAATCGGCTTTGCTGGTCGCGCATGGCGAAAACCGTAATTTGGAACTCGCCAGCCGCAACCTCGCAAACGTGAAGTTGTCGGCTCCGAACGCGCTGCAGCCTTATGAAGTGCTGAAGCACGATCGCCTGGTGCTCTCAAAGGACGCAGTGGCGCGCCTGATGCGCTCGCTCGATCCGGAGAAAAAGCCGATCGAAGTTCCGGACGTTGAAACCATTTCCGCAGCTCCAGCGAAGAAAGAAGCCACCGCGAAAAAACCGGCCGCAAAAAGAGCCGCCAAGCCGGCGGCAAAAGCCAAAAAGGGGAAGGGATAATTTATGTCAACCCCTCACTATCAGATTATTCGCCGCCCGATCATTACCGAAAAGGGTTTAGGCGTAAAAGAGGTTCACGGCACGGTCGTTTTTGAAGTCGCTTCAAAGGCCACCAAAACGCAGATCAAGGAAGCGGTGCAGCAGATTTTCAAGGTAAGAGTAGCCGATGTGCGCACCGCGAATTTTCCTGGGAAGATGCGCCGCCGGGGTCAGACCGAAGGCTATCGCCGTGACTGGAAGAAAGCGTACGTAAAGCTGGCTGCGGGCGAAAAGATGATTGAGTTCGCGGAGAATTTATAGTCGCAGAGAGTTTCTAGTTCGGGTCAGCAGGAAAGTCAGTTAGGCAGTACAGCGGCTGGTGCAAGCCGCCGAGATGAGCAGGGCAAGAGGCAGCGATGGGACTGAAGAGCTTTAATCCGTATACAGCGTCGCGGCGGTTTATGACCGTCCTCGACAAAAGCCATATTACCAAGGACACGCCGGAAAAGGGTCTCCTGGAACCGAAAAAGCGCTCTGGCGGACGTAACAACCAGGGTGAAATTTCGGTCTGGCACCGCGGTGGCGGCCACAAGAAGCAGTATCGCAAGATTGATTTCCGCCGCGATAAAGATGGCGTGCCGGCAAAAGTAGAAGCGATTGAATACGACCCAAACCGCAGCGCCAACATCGCGCTATTGCACTATGCGGACGGTGACAAGCGCTACATCCTGCACCCCGTGGGTCTTGAAGTTGGCGCGACGGTTACCACCGGTGAGTCCGCCGACATTCTTCCTGGCAACGCCATGAAGTTCCGGCACATTCCCCCTGGCACCATGGTGCACAACATTGAACTGTATCCGGGCCGCGGTGGTCAGTTGGTTCGCACTGCAGGAGCTTCCGCGCAGTTGCTCAGCAAGGAAGGCGACCTGGCCCTAATCAAGCTGCCTTCGGGTGAAGTGAGAAAGTTCGCGATCGATTGCATGGCGACGGTTGGACAAGTTGGCAATCTCGATCACGAGAACGAAACGTACGGTAAGGCTGGACGCACGCGGTGGAAGGGTATTCGTCCTACGGTTCGCGGCGTGGCCATGAATCCTGTCGATCACCCGCACGGCGGTGGTGAAGGCCGTGTCAAGGGCAATCACCCGCAAACGCCTTGGGCGTTTCCGACGCTGGGCAAGAAGACGCGTCACAACAAGCGCACCTACAAACACATTGTCGAGCGTCGTAAGTAGGAGACGTTAGTAAGACGGGTTTCGAGAGTAGCTGAGGGAGAGCATTCGCGGCGCAGTCACACTGCGAATGAAGAGCACAACCGATGCGAGCGACACGAACAAGCCGTACAGCAGGACGCCGGGCAGCAGTACGACGCGGCGCGAAGCGCTCGAGCAAACGGGTAGCAAAGCGAGTGGCCCCTAAACCGGTCACAAAGCCGACGGTGAAGGCTGCCGTCCCGCTGCGCAAGCAGGCTGCGATTCCGTTGGAGCCGATGCTCTACAAGTTGTGCAAACCCGGATGGGCGGTCGTAGTGGACCGCACACCGAATGCGATGGGGACGCGCTTTGTTTGCCCGTTCTGCCCGAAATCGCATCGCGTTCCGGGGCCGGTACGTGGATTCAAAAAGATGCGGCACGCCCAGTGGGGCCGTTTACGCCGCGTGGAGGAATAGTAAAGAGATGGCACGCTCACTGAAAAAGGGTCCGTTTGTTGACGGACACCTGCGCGAAAAAGTCGAAGGACTGAACACGCGCAACGAAAAGAAAGTGGTGAAGACCTGGTCGCGACGCTCCACGATTGTGCCAGACATGATTGGTCACACCATCGCCGTGCACAATGGCAAAAAGTTTATTCCGGTCTATGTGACGGAACAGATGATTGGACACAAGCTGGGCGAATTTGCTCCGACGCGCACCTTTAAAGGCCATGCCGTCAAGGCTGCGCTTGAGAGGGCTGCGGCGCCTGCCCCGGCAGGAGGCGGCGCTCCGGCGCCGAAGGCATAAGCCATGGCTGACGTACAAACACAAACTCCGTTGATTGAAGCGCATGCGCTTGCGCGCCATGTCCGCATGTCGCCGCAAAAGGCGCGCCTGGTGATTGATTTAATTCGTGGGCAGGACGTGCAGGAAGCTTTGCAAACGCTTCGCTACACGCCAAAACGCGCCGCAAAGCCGATTGAAAAGTTGCTGCGCAGCGCGGTAGCGAACGCGGAACGCAAGGCCGATGATGCCGGTGCGCCGCTCGACGTTGACCAGCTTTTCGTATCGGAATGTTTTGTGAATGAAGGCACGCGCTGGAAGCGGCTTCGTCCAGCTCCTATGGGCCGTGCATTCCGCTATCAGAAACGCACTGCGCACGTGTGGGTTGCCGTGTCAGAGCATCACGTGGCGGCGGCTGAGCGCCATGCCAGTAACGTTGCCGAAGCGGAAGCCAACAAGGGTGTTC
>QHYO01000282.1 GCA_003224135.1 Acidobacteriota bacterium
CCACTTCGCGCGTTCGACGCCGACAACATCCATGTGCGCAACCAGCAGCAGTGCCTTCGATGGATCGGGGAACGCCGAACTGGTCAGCCGCGCCACCAGAGCGCTCCGCCCCGGCTGGAGCGGCAGCAGTTCCGACTTAATTCCCTCTTTCTGCAAAATTCCCGCAATGTATTTCGCGGCGGCTTCTTCATTCCCTGGGGGATTTGTCGTGTTGATTTTGATCAGTTCGGTCAGCCATCCGGTTGCTTCCCTTGCAAGTGCGGAGGTATCGCCGAGTTGCCCGCTTGTTTGCGTCGCAGTCGGGGGCGCCATGCCCGGAACCTGCGCGCTCGCCGACACCACGAAAAGCGCCAGCCACAGCGTACCAAGCACCGATTTCCTCGCACTTCGCATCCACGTCACTGTTTTGTCTCCACTGGTTGTCTCCTAGGGGCCCGGAGCCGCGCAACTAGGCGGTCGATTAGCAAACGTTTTTCATCGAATCTGCTTCATACTAGCATGCCATCAGAGAGCGCCCGGCAGCCGCAAACGCTGTGCGTTCCTAAGTTCCACCGTCGGCTACTGGCGTGCCGCACGCGGAGTACATTGGGGGATGGAATGAACGGAATATTCGGGTACGTTTTTCGTCGATTCTTTTTGTGTGGAGCGCTCGCCGCGATCTGCGTTACGTTCGCTTTGGCGCAGGCGCCCACGGGACCTCAGTCCGGCGGGCAACCGCAGCCAACACCTCCTCCGGCGCAGACTCCGCCCGCACAAAAGCCGCAAGAGGGCGGACTCTCGATCGCGGTTGAAGTTCCTGTCGTCACCATGGACGTCGTCGCCACCACAAACCATGGCGACATCATCAGCGGCCTCAAGCGCGAAAATTTTCGCCTGTTTGAAGATGGTGTTCCACAGACCGTTACCAACTTCGGTCCCACCGAAGCGCCCATCACCATGGTGATTGTGATGGAGTTCAGCGCACGCTACTACGGCCAATTCTCCTATCTGGCGAAGTACTGGACCGACGCGCTCTTCCCGAACTTGAAGCCGCAGGATTATGTTGCTCTCGTTACTTTTGACATGAAGCCAAAAATGGAAGTGGACTTCACGCAAAATAAGGATGAAGTCCGCAACGCTCTCTATCACTTGTATTTTCCGGGCTTCAGCGAATCGAATGTCTACGATGCACTGCTCGATACTGTAGATCGCTTGAAAGATGTCCCCGGCAAAAAATCCATCCTGTTGGTCGCAACGGGCCGCGACACATTTTCAAAACATACCTACGACCAGACCATGAAGGCCTTGCACCAGACCGATGTACCAATTTTCATCGTGGGAATGAGCAAAGTCATTACCAATACGGCGGAGATGCGTGGTTATCACGGAAGCGAAATTGATTTCCTGCAGGATGAAAACCAGATGAAGACTTTTGCCAAAGAAACGGGCGGCTTTGCGTGGTTCCCGCAATTCACCGGCGAAATCCCCGGAATTTTTCGGGAGGTCGCGGCCTTCCTGCGGAACCAGTACAGCCTGACTTATAGTCCGACCAATCGCAATCGCGACGGAAAATTCCGCAAAGTGAAGATTGATCTGGTCGCTCCGGACGGCTCTCCCCTCACGGTCATGGATCAAAAGGGAAAGAAACAGAAATACGTCGTATATGCGCGCGAAGGCTACGTCGCACCCAAAGGCGTGGACTAGACCAGGAACCGCGGCGTAAAGCCACCGCTGTCCTGCATTGCCGCGTTACTTGCCTCAATATCCCCGGAAAAAATCCACTCGGTTGGAAAGTTCTTTCCCGCTAAACCACTCGTCGAGCAATTTCAAAAACAGCTCCGTCTCACGCTGCCATAATCTTTCGCTGATGGCGCTGGTGTGCGGGGTAATGAAAAGATTGGGTGCGCGCCATAACAAAGAATCCGGAGGCAAGGGCTCCGGGTTCGTGACGTCCAGCGCCGCACCGGCCAAGGCGCCGCTGTGCAACGCGTTCAACAGTGCCGCCTCGTCCAGCAACGAGCCGCGCGCCACGTTGATCAACCGTGCCGTTCGCTTCATCCGCCCGATCTGTTGCGCGCCAATCAGATGCCTGGTTTCGGGAGTCTCCGGCGCAGTGATCACCATGAAGTCCGCATGCGGCAATGCTTCATTTAATTCCGTGGCCGGGAGAATTTTCTCCGCGAACGTTGTGTCGCCTTGTCCTGACCGCGTTACTCCCCATACGCGCATGTTGAATGCTGTAGCTCGCCGCGCCAGTTCGCGTCCGATTGATCCGTAGCCTACGATCAGCAACACGCTGCCATCGATCTCCGTCAAATGCTGCGGTTTGTCCCACAAATCTTGCACCGACCATTTCGCCTGGTCCTGATAACGCACCGAGTCCGGAAAATTCCGCGCAAGCGCCAGCAACAGGCCCATCGTGTGCTCGGCCATTGGCACGGAAAAAATTCCGCCGGCGTTGGTCACTACAACGCCCGACTGCTGCAATTCCGGATACATCAACTGGGATACACCCGCCGCGGTCGAATGAATCCATTGGAGCGCGCGTGCATGTTTGAGTTGTTACGCGCGAAGGGAGTAGCCCACGAAAATATGCGTATCCGGCAACTCCTGACGTAGGGTGTCGTAGCCCGGCAGGTGCAGCACGCGCATTTCCGGGTAGCGCGCGCGAATTGATTCCGCGAGCAACGGCTTTGGCCGCCATTCCGTGAACGGGTGCCATACACAGATCACCAGCTTTGTTTCTGCAGGAGTCGTGCGAGCCGTGGGGTGTGCGAATGACATTACGACATGACGCGCAAATCAGTGCCGGTCATATCGGCCGGCTGCTTTTGACCGAGCACGCCAAGCAGCGTTGGCGCGATGTCGCGCAGCGCTCCACCAGGCTTCAAGCGCAGCTTCTCGTCTTCAGTGACCAATATAAATGGAACGGGATTCGTCGTGTGATAGGTGTGCGGACCGCCTGTCGACGGATCGATCATCGTTTCGGCGTTGCCGTGATCCGCGGTGATGATCCACGCGCCGCCGCGCGGCTTCAGAGTCTGAAAAATCTGCGCCAGGCCCGCGTCCACAGCTTCGACAGCTTTGATCGCCGCTTCCAATTTACCGGAATGTCCTACCATGTCCGCGTTTGCGTAATTCATGATGATGGCATCGAATTCATTTTTTTCAATGGCATTCACGACCGTGTCCGTAATTCCCTGCGCGGACATTTCCGGCTTCAGGTCATACGTCGCAACTTTAGGGGACGGCACCAGAATGCGCTCTTCGCCGAAGAACGGTTTTTCGACTCCGCCGTTGAAAAAATAGGTCACGTGAGCGTACTTCTCGGTTTCCGCGGTGCGCAAATTCTTGAAATTCAAATCGGCAAATACTTGCGCAAGAA
>QHYO01000285.1 GCA_003224135.1 Acidobacteriota bacterium
AGCCTACGTAGAAGGCAGCGCGCAGAGGATCATAACTTGCCGGAACCCTTCCGATGTTCGCCACGCGCCGGTGGCGCCCTTCTCGTTGCGGCACGGCCCTTCCGGACTTGAGCTTGACTTTAAGCGCCCGGTACGATGACTTCGCTTCAGGCAAGAGCGCGGCAGGCAGGTCCACGCTGGCCGCAATGTTGATGAAAAAATACACCAGTAGCAGCGTCAGCAGCGCTCCGCTGACTTCCATCGCGCGTCGCGTGCGACGCCACCGCACACGCTCCGCATCATAGAATATTGGACTTCGTTCTTTCATTGATTCGGGGCAAACGTGCCAGTGCGACTGGAACTAACCCGCACTGCTCGAACTCCGTCTGCCGGGACCGGATACATCTATTGTAAGATGCAGGCAAGCCATGAAGCGAGTTTTCTCGCATCCAAGCATCGCGCTTGTAATCGGACTTCTGCTTCGACTCTTCTTTGTATTCCGCTTGCCCAGTTCCGCGGGCGACGCTCCGCTCTACGAGGGACTGGCTTCGAATTGGCTACGCCAGCACGTTTACGGCATGCAGCTTGGCGACGTTCTTACGCCGCTCGACATTCGCATGCCCGGCTACCCTGCATATCTCGCCGTGATCCAGGCGGTAACCAGTCGCAGCGCCGAAGCCAGCCGCCTGTGGGTGATGCTCGGGCAAGTGTTGCTCGACCTTGCTGCGTGTCTGGTGATCGCAGGGATCGCCGCGCGCTGTGCGGGCCGTAACGGGAATACTTCAAGAGTCTTCCTCGCCGCCTTGTGGCTTGCGGCACTCTGTCCTTTCACCGCGAACTACACCGCCGTTCCTCTTACCGAAACGTTCGCGATTCTTACCACTGCTCTTGTTCTTTTCTTTCTCCTTCCGATGGTCAATCCGGAACATCCTTCAGGAGACTTCCTGAGCTGGGCCAAATTGCCGCGCCGCACGGATTACACGAAATGTGCCGCGCTTGCCGGAGTCTGCACGGGTTTGGGGACCCTTTTTCGTCCTGAAGCTCCGCTTATCTTGATTTCCTGCTTACCGGTTGTGCTTTGCGTCAGCTTCCGCCGGAACCAAACGGCCAAGGGCTTGCGCGCCGCGGGACTCTCCGTTGCCGCATGTGCGGTTGTCCTCCTGCCGTGGACCATTCGCAACGCCATCACTCTGCACGAGTTTCAACCGCTCACTCCCAGATATGCGGCGATGCCCGGCGAACTCGTTCCCATCGGCTTCATGAATTGGGAGCAAACGTGGCTTTATCGCTTTCGTGAAGTATTTCTTGTGCCTTGGAAGCTAAACGACGAACCGATCCAGATTGATGACATTCCCGCCCGGGCGTTCGACTCTCCTGAGGAGCGCCAGTACGTTGCGGCGATCCTGGAGCAGTACAATCACGATCTGAATCTTACCGCCGAAGAGGATCGCCAGTTTTTAAACATCGCACGCGAACGCACCACCCGTCATCCGCTGCGAACCTACGTCTGCGTTCCCTTGCAAAGGGCGATCACTCTCTGGTTCACTCCGCGCATTGAACAATTGCCTATTTCTGGTTCTGTTTTTCCGCTCGCGGAAACATGGGATACGGATCGGGAAGACATGGTCGTGACAATTGGCTTTTTCCTCCTAAATATTTTTTACATTTCGCTGACATTGTGGGGAGCTGTTCGACTCTGGCGTAATTCTGCCGGCGCGCGCCTCGCTGTTGTGTTGCTCGTGTGTTTTGTGCTGATTCGGACGGCGTTTCTCACGACAGTGGAGACGCCGGAACCTCGTTACGTTCTCGTTTGCTACCCCGCCGTCATAGCCCTGGCTGCACACGCGTTTGCGCGCCGTAATCCTGTTTAAGCGCCTTCTAGGCGCCCTCCGGCTCCGGATGAATCGTCACTCGGTAGATCTGCGGAAATTTTTCTTTCACGCGATCTTCAAGTGCCGCCGTAACGTCGTGTACTTCCGTAACCGGCAGTTCACCGCGCATCACGCAGTGGCATGAGGCAAGAATGTGATGCTCCACCTGGCGCACAAGCACGTTGTGGCTGTTCAATAATTCGTGATATTCCGCTGGTAGCTGATTCAAAAATGCTTCGATGGCACGGGCCAACTCTCGCAGGTCTCCACCGCCGGCGTCCGGCAAACTGATTGCCGTCCCAAGCGGCTCGATGTGAATGTTCACTTCGGTTGGCTCCTGCCGCAGTTTCCGAATTTGCTCTTCGAGCTCTGTGGCCTGCTGGTGCGCTTCTTTCAGGCTGAGGTGCGGATCGATTTCCAAGTGCAGCTCCACAAATAGCCGACCGTCATTTTGCTGAGCGGACAAATCGTGGATCGCCAGCCCGCGACGCTGCGCAACCGCGCGGATGGAATCAAAAAATGGTTCGCCCTTTGGGGCACGCGGTTCCGCATGCACCACAAAGTCTGCGGGCACAATTTCGCTCACGCGTTCCTCAATTGCATCGCTCCACGCATGCACTTGCTCGAGGCTTGCCGTCCGCGGCACGCTCACTGTCGCGTCCACGAAGTAACGGTTCCCAGCGCGGCGCAACCGCACGCGCTCGACGCTCAGCACGCCGTCCATTATTCCGATTGCGCGCGTAATCTGTTCCAGCAGTCCTGCGGGAGCGGCATCCAGCAATGCATCGAGCGTCCGCTTGCCAAGCCGCGATCCGACCCACAAAATTACTGCCGCCACCGTCAATCCAGCCAGCGCGTCGGCATAAACCAGCCATGGCACATTCCACGCTTCGCTCGCCCACACCAGCCCAATTCCGGCGATGACGACAATCGTGCTCCACACGTCGGTCGAAAAATGCAGCGCGTCCGCTTCGAGCGCCTCGCTCGAATATTTCGCTGCTACCTGGGAAAGTTTTCTTGCGCGCGTGATATCAATCGAGAGCGCCACCAGCAGCACCAGGATCGCCGTCACGCTCGGTTGAATATGTACGCTGTGAAAAAACAGCCGATCAAACGCTTCGTAAATGACGTATAGCGCCGTCACAACGAGCAGTCCGGTCTCCACAAACGCCGAAAAATTTTCGAATTTCCCATGCCCATAGGGATGCCGTTCATCGGCGGGCTGATCGGAAACTCTTATGGAAAGGAAAGTAATAATCGCGGCGATCAGGTCAAGGCCGGAATGCAGCGCTTCGCTCAACACGCCCAGGCTTCCGGTACGAATCACCAGAAACGCTTTCAGCGAAACCAGCAGCATTGCCGAGCCCACGCTCAGCAGCGCCGCCCGCTTCTTTTCCCGCGATTCGCCGGGTATCAGGGCTTGGATCACCACGCTTAGACTACCTTAAGTTTGCTGGGACCGAACAGAGTGCAGGGTTTAGAGAAGTGGGAATTTATGCGGCTCGTTGCGGCACAAACGTCAAGGCCGCGGAATTCATGCAGTAACGCAAACCCGTCGGGTCCGGTCCATCCGTGAACACGTGCCCCAGATGCGCGTCGCAGAGCGCGCATTTCACTTCCCGCCGCAGCATGCCCATGCTGAAGTCTTCTTTCTCACGAACATTCTCGTCGGCGAGCGCTGCCCAAAAACTCGGCCAGCCCGTACCCGATTCAAATTTTGTTTTAGCGTCGAAGAGTGCTGTCCCGCAATCCGCGCACCGGAAAATTCCCGCGCGGTGTTCATTCAGCAGTTCGCCGGAATAGGGAATCTCCGTCGCTGCTTTCCGCGTCACCACAAATTGCGGCGTCGTCAATACATTTCGCCATTCCGTTTCGGTCTTGCGAACTTTGTGAAGCTGCTTTTTGCCGATCCGTCTGCCCGTATCGTCAAACTCCACGATCTCGACGGTTGCGTCCGGAGCCAGGGGCGGCTCGTCTTTCACAAACGTCGAACTCGCCACATGATCCACCCCGGCAAACACTCCGACCGCAGCCAGAGCCGCAGCCCCGAATATTAATCCGCGTCTGGTCGCTTCTTTCATCGCATGTCTTTCGGAGATAAATACGCCCGCGACAAAAATTCTACTTCGCGGTCATCGCCGGCGCCGGCACCAGCGGCGGCCGCTTGGGCTCGCCCCGCGCCCCGCGTACATCCAGTTCTTCAAAGAGCAGCGATGGTGCAACTGCCGATGACGGAAGCCCGTTCTGTGCCGAGCCAAATGCGCCCAGTGCCGTCCCGGCAAATCCCGCCACTTGCGTCTGCATGTAGTTGTATACAAACGGATCGTTGCCCATCGACGTCACGTTTCGCAACACGCGCGTATTCAATCCTGTGATCCGCGCTCCGCGTATCATCTCCTCGTGTCCGTCCGCAGGATATACGCGCACCACAATCAGTGGCAGTCGGTCGCCGTTTCCTGCTCCTCCGCCGTAGCTTGCCAGCAACTCGCTGAAGTCTTCCTGGTGCAGCAGGCTGATCGCAGGATTGTCCATCTCCTTCACTTCCAGGCAATACTCCTGCTTGTTCGAGCGGCAAATATCCAAAAATTTCTTTTTCAGGTCCGCCGCCGGCAAAGCTTCCGACGGAGTAAAGAACAGATTGCTGGGCGTTGGTTTCGCGTCGTTCAGGAACGCCGAACGTCCGTGTCCATTCGATTTGTCGGAATCCGGCCCCGGCCGCCGCGACATCAGCAGCTCTTTCAACGCGCCACCCTCAACTGCAGTCACCTTCTGCGCCGGCACGCCTTCGTCGTCCACTCGGTATCCGCCTATTAAAGCGTGTCCCTGAAAATCTTTCGCGCTCGGATCGTCCACGACTGTTACGGTTGTGGGCAGCACGCGGGCTCCGATGCGACTCACCCAATCGCTCTTTCCTCCAACGTTGCTCAAGAATTGCTCCATCACCGGCTGAAAGGCCACTGGCGGCCGCGCTCCGTTCAAAGCCGGACCGAGCACCTGCGCCACGAGCGGTGCGGCCGCCCGCGATTCGAATGCGCGGGTGGTGATGCGCGCAGCGCCATCAACTCGCTGCCCGTCACGTTCAGTCCTTTTTTTACCGTGTCCACGCTTGCCAGGTCCGCAGGCTTTGGCGCGTACGACGCGTAAAAATGGTTCAGCTGCATCCCGTCTTTAGCCAGCGTGCTTAATCCCGCTTCCACCGCTGCAAAGCTACGGTTCGTGCGAATCTCCGTGCCTTCGCTGGTCAACAAATATTCCGTCGCGTAAACGAGGTAGTACGTCACGCGTGATTCCTGGATTTCCGGAAACGCCCGCAGCGCCGCGGAACTTTCCCGTACCTCTTGCTCCCAGTTCCGCCCGCTCCAGTCCGGGGTCACCAGCGGCTCAATATTCTTCACCGGAGCTGCTTTTGAGAAATCGTCAATATCCGTCTGTCGCGCCAGGCTGTTCAGATAAGCTCGCTTCCTGGAGTACGTCTCCACCGCTTCCTTGAACGCCTGGTCCGTCGCAATCCACAAATCCTGCCGCAGCGAATCGTAGTCGCGATCGATGCCTACCGATCCTGTCGATCCGATGAATCCTCTAAATCCTTCATCGCTCACGAAATTCGAGCTGTCTTGTTTAAAGCTTCCTACGCGGGCCTGAACATTCATAAAGCGGTTCCGCGTGCGCGTGCTGGACATTAACGCGCCGAATTGTCCGACAACTTCTCGTACTTCCAGATCCAGCAGCCGGTATTCCAGGTAGTACGGCCGCACGGGCTCGTTAGTGCCCGGGAATTTTAGTTCCAGGCGATCCTTGGCGCGGGCCATTTCGTCACGCATGGCCTGCAGCGTGTGATCGTTATCCGATCTTTCCTGGGCTAGCGCCGCGGGAAGAATTCCGCTGGCGCTAGCCAGCAAGAAAGCCACCATGCGAAGAGAGGTCCTCACTGTGCACCTCCCGATTTTGCTTGCGCTGATTTTACGTCATGCGCGGGAGGCGGCAAAATTGGTGGCGCATCCGTGTCCGCCTGTTTCTTTTGTACTTCCAACTCCGTCGTCAAGATCGCGGGCGCTGCCGCCGATACCGGTACCGAGCCCGATTCCGCTCCGCAATAGCCGTTGAACACTTCTGGCGTGTCGCCCGTTGCCACAATCTTTGTCAACGCCGCCAGTGGCGTTCCCACAATGTCCACTCCTCGCACCAATTCGTCCGGCCTTCCATCCGCAAACACTTTGTAAACTACCAGCGGCTGCACCTGAAAAGCCTGCGGCTGCCCGCGTCCGGTGAAGGTGAAGCCTCCGGCGATGTCGTCAATCAGCAGGCCATAAGGCTTATTCTGCGTCTTGATGAGTTCGATCAATTTCGCGCGTAGCTGCGCGTTCGTCACCGTCTTATTGCTCTTCACGATCAAATTACCCTGTCGCGAAACCGGCGTTGCGCCCAGTTGCCGACGCCCGTGCCCGTTCGAATGAGGAAAATCCGCCAGCGGCGACCGCGACATTTCAAAATTCTTCAGCACTCCGTGATCCACCAGCACCACTTCGTGCGACGATACGCCTTCATCATCGAACCGGTAATACCCGAGCAAATCTTCCTGTCCCAGTTTCCTGAGCGTTGGATCGTCCACAATGCTCAGAAAATCGGGCAGGATCGGCTCGCCCACTTTCTTTGCGAACGTCTGTCCCTCCGAAATATCTTTTTGCCGATGCCCCTCCGCGCGGTGCCCGAACACTTCGTGGAAGAAAACCGCCGCCGCTCGTCCTGTCAACAATGCGGGTCCCACGCTTGGTTCATTCAGTGGCGCCTTTACGAGCCCTTCCATTTCCTTGCGCAAAGTTGCGCTCGCTGCAGCCACGTCTTTGTCGCTCGGAGCCTCCTTCGGTTCGACCCAGTCAAAATTGTAATAGCGCTCGATGTTCATCCCGTCGGTGGCTTTACCCTGGATGAATAGTTCCAGCCGATACCGAGTCTGCCCGTGCTGCAGTTGTGTCCCTTCCGTGTTCACCAGGTACGCATTCTGCGCAAGCGCGGAGAACGTCACGATCGAATTCAGAATGTCCGGAGATTCGCGGAATGCTTTTGTGTACGCGCGGACTTTTTCTTCCCAAGGTTTCCGGTCCAGCGTGAACGATGCCTCCGGCTCAATCGATTTGTGCGGCTGCTCATGCGAAAAATCCGGAGCACGCCCTTCCAAAGTGTCGGCTTTTACTTCCTTGCTGGAACGAATCTTGATCAGCGATTCCGCGGCAGCGCGATACTGATCGTCCGTCTCCAGCCAAATCGCGCGTCTCACGATCTCCTCGTCGTTGTCTACGGGAATTGCCGTTCCCGGCCCGCCGCTTGGCATTTGCCGCTCGCCTACTTTGTGCGTGTTATCCAACGTGTAGGTTCCCGTTCGAACCGACACCTGCAACCAGCGGTTCCGCGCTTCGCTGCTCGATAGCAACGCGCCATTCGAACCGGAAACCTCCGCCCTCTGCGTGTTGGTGATGGTGTAGCCGATGAAGTACGCCGGCGGTTCCTGTCCCCCGAGCACTTTGAACGAACGATCGAGCTCCGTCTGCATCGCCGCAATCAGTGGCGACGCTTTCCCAACGGCCGGTGTGTCCGGCGGTCCGGCCAGCGTCGCAGCTGGATGAAAGGTTGCCGCAAGCGCCATAACGATTACCGGCAACCGCAAAGCGGCGGAAAAACGATTCAATTTAAGCAAAGCAGCTCCTCATAACGGGTTTCAGGATTTGGTACTTACAAACCCTGAACTATGTTCGACTGGATGCACCAGGCTAAAAAGCCAGTGTACGTCACTCTTCGGCAGGCATACAACGCGGGCCCTTCCCGGCCAACACTACTTCGACGGCGTTTCGCCACATTTCGTTGCACCCGATGCCTCAGGTTTCAGTCTGTGCGCGGCGTCGCGCGCGCCCCGTCCACTTGTAGGGGCGCAACAGCGCTGTTTCTCACCGAAAGGAGAATGTCCTGTGGAATCCCATTCCGCGCCACGGAGCACCTTGGGTTACACTCCTTCCGGTTCGACGCGCCAAACGCAGCAACCTCTCCTCGGGCCAGGAGGAAATTTGAACGATCAATTTCGCATTGCCAGGGCAGTCTGCCTTTCGCTACTTCAGCTCTCCCTGCTGGTGCCTTTCACCTCGACAGCGCAAGAAAATGCGCCGCCAAATTCCTCCGCCGCGCAAATTTCCCAGGACTGGCCTCGTTACGGAGGCAACGCCGAAAACAATCACTACTCGCCCATCGCACAAATAAATCGCAGCAATGTCAGCAAACTTCAGGTTGCCTGGACCTTCGACACTGGCGAAGAAGGCGGTCTGCAAACCAACCCGCTCATCGTTAACGGCGTTCTCTATGGCATCACTCCCACACAAAAAATTTTTGCGCTCGACGCTGCCTCAGGAAAGCTGCGATGGAAATTTGACTCAGGCATTAAAGGCACTCAGCCCGATCGCGGCCTCGCGTATTGGAGTTCCGGCGCGAGTTCACGCATTCTCGTCGGCGTAATGAATTATCTTTATTCGCTCGACGCGGCCACCGGCAAGCCAATTCCTGACTTCGGCGATGCGGGCCGCATTGATCTTCGCGAGAACCTCGAACGCGAACCCGCCAGCTCCAACTCGATCTACCTCACCAGCGCAGGCCTTGTCTTTGAAGATTTGATCATTGTCGGCGGGCGCAATCCGGAGACGCTTCCCGCTCCGCCGGGCAACATTCGCGCTTTCGACGTGCGCACCGGAAAACTTCGCTGGGCCTTTCATACCATCCCGCTGCCCGGCGAACTTGGTTACGACACCAGGCCTGCGGACGCGTGGAAAACCAGCGGCGCCGCCAACAACTGGACCGGGATGTCACTCGACGCCGCGCGCGGCATCGTCTATGTCCCTACGGGCTCGCCCGCCTTCGATTTCTATGGCGCGGACCGTGCTGGCGACAACCTGTTTGCCGATTGCCTTATCGCCATTGAAGCGCGCACCGGCAAGCGTCTCTGGCATTTTCAGGGAGTTCACCACGACATTTGGGACCGTGACTTTCCTTCGCCACCCGTTTTGCTCACCGTCCAACGCGGCGGCCATCCTGTTGACGCGGTTGCACAGCCCTCGAAGCAGGGATTCATCTACCTATTCAATCGCATAACAGGTGAGGCTC
>QHYO01000293.1 GCA_003224135.1 Acidobacteriota bacterium
AATATCTCGACTTTCTTGGCGGGATCGCCGTGAACGCGCTTGGCCACTCGCATCCTCGTATTGTTAAGACCATTCGGCGCGAATCCGCCCGTGCGATTCATCTTTCAAATCTTTTTCACAATGAGTTTCAAGGCCCGCTCGCGCGCAAGCTCTCAGAATGGTCGGGTCTCGACCGCATATTTTTCGCAAACAGCGGCACCGAAGCCATCGATGGCGCTCTCAAGTTGGCGAGGCTCTGCGGACGGCCTGCTCCAGGCGCACCTAGCAGGACGGCCGCCAAGACACGCATTCTCGCCATGCAGAATTCCTTTCACGGACGCACCTTCGGCGCGCTCAGCGTTACCGCCACGGAAAAATACCGCGCACCGTTTGAGCCGCTGGTTCCCGGCGTGGAATTCGTCACCTTCAACGATATTGCCGACCTCGAAGCCAAATCTGACGACCGCGTCTGCGCGATTGTCCTCGAAACGATTCAGGGAGAAGGTGGCATCTATCCGGTCACGGAAGCTTTCTGGGAGCGCGCTTGCGCTGACGCACCGGGCGCTATTTCGCTTATCAACAATTCTCTTCAAAGCCGGATATCGCCGTCGTAGCCAAACCACTGGCCGCTGGCCTCCCGCTTGGCGCGATTTTGACTTGCAACTCCGTCGCCGCGCGAATCACGCCAGGACTGCATGGCACCACTTTCGGCGGCGGCCCGATGATCTGCGCCGTCGCTCTCGAATTCCTGAAAATCGTCGAGGACGAGAAGCTTCTGGGAAACATCCGCGTGCGCGGGCAAGAACTTCGCGCTGGGCTCGAAAAACTCCTGTCTAAATTTGCTTTCGTGAAAGAAATCCGCGGCGAAGGCTGCATGTTCGGCGTGGAACTTTCGCTCGACGGCGGCCCGTTTGTCGCCGAAGCGCTCAAGCGCGGACTGCTTATCAACTGCACGCACGATTTTACCATTCGCCTGCTTCCGCCGTTTCTTATCAGCAAGGCCCAGGTGCGCGAATTTCTGCAGCTTTTCGAAACAGTTCTTTCGAAAACCCCGCGAGTGGTCCCGGCAACGGAATCTTCCTCACCGAAGGTTCCGTTGTCGGTGGCCATGTCTGCGGCGTCGACCGCTTCGCGGTCGCACCTGAAATCGACCGCTTCGCGGTCGCCACTCAAGAGGTAAAAATGGCAACGACGACACTTGCGGTACCAATTCAGGAAGCAAAGGATCTGCTCACGGGAGCGGAATGGAGTCCCGCGCACTCGCGCGAACTCCTCGCGCTTACTGCGGATATCAAAGCGAATCCATCTCGCTATGCGGAAACTCTGCGCGGCAAATTCCTCGCGCTGATTTTTGAGAAGCCTTCGCTTCGCACGCGCGTCACGTTCGAAGTCGGCATCCAGAGCATGGGCGGCCACGTGGTATTCCTCGACCACACGCAGGCGCGCCTCGGTGAACGCGAATCCATCGCCGACGTGGCGCGCAACCTCGAACGCTGGGTTCACGGCATTGTCGCGCGCGTGTACGAACAGCGCGTGCTGGATGAAATGGCCGCCACCACGGATATTCCGGTTGTAAACGCGCTTTCCGACAAGTTTCACCCGTGCCAGGCGCTCGCCGACTATTTCACGCTCGAAGAAAAGTTCGGTTCGCTTAAAGGATTCAAGCTTACCTATGTCGGCGATGGCAACAATGTCAGCCACTCACTGATTTATCTGGCCGCGCGCCTCGGCGTCCATCTCCGCATCGCCACGCCCGCCAACTATGCTCCCGACGCGGATGTAGTGGCCGACTCGCGACGCGTCGCCAAAGAGAGCAAAGCCAAAATCGAACTCTTCACCGATCCTCGGGAAGCCGTCGAAGATGTCCAGGCCGTGTACACCGATTCCTGGACCAGCATGGGCTTCGAAGCCGAGGAAAAAGTTCGTAGCGAGGTCTTCAAGCCGTATCAGGCGAACCGGAAGCTCATGTCGCTTGCCGAGCGCGGGGCTGTTTTCATGCATTGCCTCCCGGCTCATCGCGGCTATGAAGTCACGCCGGAAATTCTCGATGGCGCGCAATCTGTCGTTCTGGATCAATCGGAAAATCGCATGTACGTGCAGAAAGCAATCTTACACACGCTCTTCCGCTAAAAAAACGGAAAAGTATCTTTGTCGCGGCGCACTGCGCCTGAAATCACAAAAAAAGAAAGAGGAGCTGTGAAAACGCCTGCGCGCCGAAGAAAGAGAAGATTATTCTGCTGTATTCCGGCGGCCTCGACACCAGCGTGATCGTGCACTGGCTGGCCCAAAAAGGCTACGAAGTCATCTGCGTCATCATCGACGTCGGCCAGCAGGAAGAAGTGAATTTCAAGGAAAAAGCGCTCGCCACGGGAGCTTCCACCGCCTACGTCGAAGATCTGCGTGAAGAGTTTATTCGCGATTACATTTGGCCGACGCTGCGCCCCGGCGCGGTGTATGAACACACCTATCTGCTCGGTACCTCGATGGCGCGCCCGGTTCTTGGCAAGCGCCAGGCGGAACTTGCGCTGCAACTCGGCGCTGACGGCCTTTCGCACGGTTGCACCGGCAAGGGCAACGATCAGGTGCGTTTCGAACTCGCCTACAAAGCGATCGCTCCGAACCTGCAGATCATCGCGCCCTGGCGCGAATGGGACATCGATTCGCGCGAGGACGCCATTGCCTACGCCGAAAAGCACAATGTTCCCATCGAGCAGAGCAAAAAGAATATCTACAGCCGTGACCGCAACATCTGGCACCTCAGCCACGAAGGCGGCGAACTCGAAGATCCCGCCAACGCACCGAGCGAAGCCATGTGGCAATGGACCGTTTCACCGGAAAAGGCTCCCGACAAGGCCGAAGAAGTCGAAATCGGTTTCGAAGCCGGAACGCCCATCTCTGTCAATGGCGCCAGGCTTGGCCCGATCGATCTTCTCAATTCGTTGAATGACATCGCCGCGCGACACGGCGTTGGCCGCACCGACCTCGTCGAAAACCGCCTGGTCGGCATGAAATCGCGCGGCGCATACGAAACTCCCGGCGGCACACTGCTCGTCACCGCGCATCGCGAACTCGAACGTCTCACCGTGGACCGCGAAACCGCGCACCTGCAACAAACGCTCGCGGTTCGTTACGCCGAGCTTGTCTACAACGGAGTTTGGTTCTCGACGCAGCGCCAGGCGCTCGACGGTTTCTTCAACGTCTCGCAGCAGCGCGTCACTGGCAGCGTCGGCCTCAAGCTCTGGAAGGGCACGCTGAACGTCACCAGCCGCAAGTCGCCGTTCTCACTCTATCGCGCGGACCTGGCCAGTTTCACCATGGGCCGCTACAACCCCAAGGACGCCGAAGGCTTCATCAATCTCTTCGCGCTTCCTGTCACCGTTCGCCCCAAAGCCAAAGCCGAAGGCAGCAATTCGTGACCCTGCTCCGCCTCTTGATTGTCACGGCTGCGGACATCCGACAAGGATGTCCGAAGGATCTTCAGCCGGCAATGAGCGCGAGATCCGACGCATGACCGAACGCAAAGACAGCAAACTTTGGGGCGGCCGCTTTGAACGCGCGCCGGACGCGCGCTTCGGCGCGTTTCAGCGTTCTTTGGTGTTCGATCGCCGCCTCCTGCCGCAGGAAATCGCGGTAGACCGCGCCTGGGCGAAAGCTCTCGAGCAGATTGGTATTTTCACGGCAACGGAAGTGAAGGAAACCCTCGCCGCGCTCGACAAAATCGCGCAACGTGCCGAGTCCGATCCCGCATGGGTTGAATCGTTTGGCGCTGACGCCGAAGACGTGCACCACTTCGTCGAAAAAGCGTTAGTCGAAGAGCTGGGTCCGCTCGGCTGGAGACTCCACACTGGCCGCAGCCGCAATGAACTCGTCGCGACCGATTTTCGCCTCTTTGTCATCTGCGCCGCCGCACAAACTAAGAGCAGCCTGTTTGCCCTGATCAACGCATTGCTAGCGCAAGCCAAAGGCAAACTCGGGGTGCCGATGGCGGGCATGACCCACATGCAACACGCGCAACCGATTCTGCTTTCCCATTTTTTGCTGGCGCACGCAGAAGCATTTACACGCGATCTCACACGTCTGCAAAATGCAGCCGCCAGTGCCGATGCCTGCCCGATGGGTTCTGGCGCACTTGCCGGGAATTCTTTCGCCATCGATCGCGCCGCCATCGCTTGCGACCTCGGCTTTTCCAAAATCACCGCCAACAGTCTTGACGCCGTCAGCGACCGGGATTTCGCTCTCGACTACCTTTTCGCTCTCTCCGGCGTCGCCACGCATCTTTCGCGCATCGCCGAAGACTTCGTCCTCTTTGCGTCGCAGGAATTTTCTTACGTCATTCTTCCCGACGAATATTCCACCGGCAGCAGCCTGATGCCGCAAAAGAAAAATCCCGATTGCTGGGAATTGATTCGTGGCAAAACCGGACGCATCACAGGCGCGCTCGTCGGCCTGCTCACGACGCTTAAAGGACTTCCGACCGGCTATCAGCGCGATTTGCAGGAGGACAAAGAAGCTCTTTTCTCCGCGCACGATCAAGTCGACGACATGCTCGCCATTGCGACCGGCGCGATCAAGACCACTGCATTTCGCGATGATCGTCTCCGTTCCCTCGCTTCAGATCCTGCGCTGCTTGCCACGGAAGCCGCCGACTATTTGGTGCGCAAGGGCGTACCATTTCGCCAGGCCCATGATCTCGTCGGCAAAATCCTCAAGGAAGCCGAAAGCCAACAAAAACTGTGGACCGAGCTACCGCTCGATGAGTTGCGCAGGATCTCGCCCGCATTCGCGGAGGATTTCGCAAGTGGACTCACCATAGAGGGAGCTGTGGAGTCCAAGAAAGTTCCCGGTGGCACCGCCCTGGAATCGGTTCGCGCAGCGATCGTCGATCTTGAGAGTCGTCTTCCCAGGGAAGCTGGCGCGAAATGACACAATCGCCTCCCGAATCCGCGCTTCCCAAAGGATTTCGCTTCGCCGCCACCGCTTGCGGCTTGAAAAAAACCGGTGCGCTCGATCTCGCGCTGATCTCAAGCGACGTCCCGGCTTCCGCTGCCGCGGTCTTTACGCAAAATCTCGTCGTCGCGGCGCCCGTCACTCTCTCAAAAAAGAATCTCCGCGAATCCAAAGGCCGCATGCGCGCCGTCGTCGTCAACGCTGGCAACGCCAACTGCGCAACCGGCGCTTCCGGCGACACCGTTGCGCTTCGCACAAACGAAGAAGCGGCTCGCCGTATGGCGCTCCTGCCGCAGGAATTATTTGTCTGCTCGACCGGCGTGATTGGCGTCCAGCTCCCCATCGAGAAAATTCTTCGTGCGCTTCCTTCTCTCTCGCGTAATCGCCGCCCGTCCGCCCGCTCTTTCGCCGAACTCTCACTCGCCATCTGCACCACGGACACGCGACCAAAGACCGCTTCCGCATCCTTTAAAATGGCCGGCAAGCGAATCCATCTTGTGGGGTGTGCCAAAGGCGCGGGCATGATTCATCCGAACATGGCCACTACGCTCGCTTTCGTTGTAACGGACGCCGCCATTTCGCCCTCCCTGTTGCAACGTTCTCTTCGCGACGTTACTTCGCGCACCTTCAACTCCATCAGCGTGGACGGCGACACTTCGACGAACGACACGCTGCTCGTTCTCGCAAACGGCGCCGCCGGCACTCCCTCCATTTCGAACGGCAGCAAAGCGCACCGTCAATTTGCCGCGTCGCTCGAAGAAGTCTGTGGTTCGCTCGCGCAACAAATCGTAGCCGACGGCGAGGGCGCTCAGCGCGTGATCGAGATCGAAGTTCGCGGAGCAAGAACAGAATCCGCCGCGCGCAAAATCGCGGAAACTATTGCCACTTCGCCTCTTGTGAAAACCGCCTTTGCCGGCGCCGATCCCAATTGGGGCCGCATCTTTGCCGCAGCGGGCCGCTCCGGCGTGAAATTCGATCCTTCGCTCGTCGAAATCACCATGGCCGGAATCAAAGTTCTGCGCAAAGGGCAGCCGCTCGATTTCAATGAACGCGCCGCATCGAACCGGCTTCTCGCCGAACATGTACCGATTGTGGTGGACCTGCACGCCGGAAAATCACGCGCCCGCTATTGGACTTGTGACTTCACTGCCGAATACGTTCGCGTAAACGCCAGCTATCGCACGTGAAGTACGTTATTCCGCCGCTCAATCCCACTTCCACCCGGCAAACTGCTCTCGCAGCGCAATTTTCTTGAACTTCCCAACGCTGGTTCGCGGAATCGCATCCACAAACACAAATGCATCCGGCAACTGCCATTTCGCAAAAGCCGCGCCAAGAAAAATGCGCAGCTCGTCTCCCGTAGCGTTCTTTCCATCTTTCAGCACCACTGCCGCCAGCGGCCTCTCCTGCCATTTCGGATGCGGTATGCCCACCACGCAGGCCTCTTTGACGGCCGGATGTCCCATCAGCGCGTTTTCCAAATCAACGGAACTGATCCATTCGCCGCCTGATTTCACCAGATCCTTTGCGCGGTCCACGATCTTCACGACACCATCCTCGTCGACAGTCGCCACGTCGCCGGTCTTAAACCATCCATCTTCCGTCCAGCGATGCGCCTGATCCGGAGATTCGTAGTAATGGGCCGCCACCCACGGCCCTCGCACTTCCAGCTCGCCCGGCGTTTCTCCGTCCCAGGCTGCTTCGACCGATCTCTGTTCGTTTTCCGACGGCCGCGTAATTCTCAATTCCACAAACGGCACCGGCCATCCCTGTTTCGCCCGCGCCTGATATTTTGCTTCGTCGTTCCAATCTCGCATGTGCGATTTCAAGTGCCCCGTCGTTGCCAGCGGCGTCGTCTCGGTCATTCCCCACAAGTGCACCATGCGGATTCCATATCGATCCAGGCTGCGAATTAATTCCAGCGGCGGCGCAGTGCCTCCGCAGATCACTCGCATCGGCCAATCAAATTTCCACCTCTTGGGGTTTTTCTCGAGCGCGTCCAGAACGCCGATCCATACCGTCGGCACGCCCGTCGCCATCGTCACGCGTTCGTCCACCATCCAGTCCAGCAGACCTTCCGGCTCTACGTTCGGCCCGCTCAGCAACAGCTTGCTTCCCGCCATGGCGCAGGAAAACGGCAAGCCCCACGCGTTGGCGTGAAACATCGGTGCAATTGGCAGGATTGTGTCATGGTCGCTCACTGCAAATGCGTCCGCCGCACATTCCGCCAGGGAATGCAGCACCAGCGCGCGGTGCGAATAAATCACGCCTTTTGAAAATCCAGTCGTGCCAGACGTGAAGCACATCGTCGCGCCGTCGTTTTCGTCGATGTCCGGAAACTCAAAATCGGCATCGGCCGCCTCCAGCAGTTCTTCATAGTTCAAAAATTCTGCCGGCAGGGCGTTGCAACCGTAGGGCACCACAATTACCTTTTCGAACGGCACATCCTTCCGGAACTTGTCGAACACCGGCAGCAGCACGTCATCAATCAGCAGAAACCTGTCGTTCGCGTGTTTCACGATTCCCGCAATTTCGTGGGGATGCAGCCGCAGATTTAACGTGTGCAAAATCCCGCCCGCGCACGGCACGCCGAAGAACGCTTCCAGATGCCCGGCATGGTTCCACATCATGGAGGCCACGCGATCGCCGCTACGCAATCCCAGCTTGTTCAACGCGCTCGCCAGCCTTCGCGCGCGTTCGCTGAATAACCGGTAATTCGTGCGTACCACCGACCGGTCCGGCCGCCGCGACACAAGTGCAACTTTTGAGAATTGTTTTCCGGCTCGCTCGAGAATCGTTTTCAGCGTTAGCGGAAAGTCCATCATGGTGCCGCGCATCAGGTCCTCCTGACCGGCCCCAGGGTTCCAGGGTTTGTTTTACAAACCCTGGCATGAAAACGTTCCAGGACTTGTTTTACAAACCCTGGCATGAAAACGTTCGCGGGCCTGTACTTGCAAGCCCTGAGATAACAAGCGGGCGCATCGTATCACTATTTTGCATGCTAGGTATTTGTACTGAGCGTATCAGCGGAGTTCCAGGACTTGTTCCAGTTTCCCATTGCAAAAAGGGTCAATTTCCGCGACGATGCCTCTGACCGCTGGAGCGCCCGATTTCGTCCCAGGTTTCAGGGTTTGTACTTAAGAACGCTGAAATCAACAGGTTTCAGGATTTGTACTTACAGACCCTGAGATCAAACGTGGCTTCGGACTTCCGGATGCCCGCAAGGATTCTCCGGGTTTCCAGCGCGCTCCGCGACATGCATCTTGGTTCCGGGCAAAAGGAGTCCGTAAGTGAAGAAGCTTTACGTTGGAAATCTTCCGTTTTCCGCCACGGAGGATACGCTGCATAGTCGCGTGGTTTCGCTTTCGTCGAAATCTCAAACGACGAAGAAGCCGACCGCGCGGTCAACTCCCTTAACGGTCAGAATTTCGGTGGCCGCAATCTCGTGGTGAACGAAGCCCGTCCGCAAGAGCAGCGCGGCGGCGGTGGCGGCCGTGGTGGCGGTTTCGGCGGTGGTCGTGGCGGACACGGTGGCGGTGGCGGTGGCGGCGGCCGTGGACGCGGTGGCGATCGTGGAGATCGTGGCGGCGACCGCGGAGATCGCGGCAACCGCTGGTAAGCCCTGCGCTCCTTCAGCGAAGTGACACGCCTTGCGGGTGGCGCTTTTACGTTCCCAGAAAATTTGTCAGGCGATAGCCCTGTCTAATACATTGAGCCTTTGCTCGAGGTAGGCTCTTCCCTGTGCTCCTCGTGGCCTCCGCGTGTCTGGTTCTTGCTTGTCTCTTCCGTAGCAGAGGCAATCCTGCTTCAACACGTTTGTTTCCTAGCCTACTAAAAGCGCTTCCGCATCCGGTCCGGCTCGCGTTCCTCGCGAGATGAACCTGCCCGTGCTCTTCACGTTCGAAGCGCCGGCTTTGCGTCGTCGTTTTTTCGCATCCTTCACCTTGCTGCAAGCGTTTGTTCTTGTCCGTCGCAACTTGTCTCTTATTTACGTGTTTGAAACATCAGGCCAGGAAAATTGTCCTGGCTACTGGTTCTGCAGTATGGTTGCGCTGGCAGAAGTCACAGCGCAGCACGAGTTTTGCACCATTTTCACTGTATGTAGCTTTGAGAACCTTTTTGGAAGGCTGAGCATCCAATGTTGCGAACGGGCCGTAAAGACAAAGAGAGCGAAATTGCCGTGAAACGGGAAGACGCGATCTACGATCGCTCGGAAGCTTTTATCGCCATGACCACTTGGCAAAAACGCGATTGGCAGCAGTTTTATGAACTGGCGCGCCGGCCTTGGCGCCGTCATCGTCCACCCCGGCCTGTTTATCCGTCGGGACTGAATCGTGTTGCCCCCGCGCAAGGTTACAGTCTTTCTGAACTTGACGACGCCGGTGTGGATCTCGATCTCGCCGAACGCCTCGGTCTTCCTGTCGATGCGGGCCGCATCGGTGTGTATGGTCCCAACGTCACCGTTCTCCGCGAATTCGTCCGTTCCTCCCGCCACCCGCTGTAAGCCCCTAAAGATCTAGACTGATCAGTTGTTGTTACCCGCGCTTTTCGTTCCAATCGGCGTCAAACTCAGCTTCGCCGTATCCATGTCGTGCAGTTCGATTTCTTTGCCTTGTGGTTCAAACGGTTTTAGAAACTCGTCATCCTCCCACACGTTGCTCTCGACTCCTTCCCAGGCAAAAAATTTGTAGCTTCCCGGCGCCAATCCCTGCAAATCATATTGCCCATATTGATCCGTGGTTTGCGACTTGAAGAGACGGAAATTAGTTCTCCGGGCTTCGTCCGGTACCGCCACCACCCAAATTCCAGCTGCCGGCAAGCCGTCCTTGTCCGTAACATTTCCCTGTACGCGCGCACCACGTGAGCTAATCGTGATTTCCAGCGCTGGATTCGAGCTCTTCGAAACGCTGATCACATCGTCTTTAACAAAGGTCTGTCCGTAAGAGATCTGCTTCACGTAACAGTTTTTCGAGGTGCCGGAGAGTTCCAGCCGAAAGTCCCCTTCTACCAGATCCTTCAGCGTGAACTGCTGGTTTGCATCCACACGTGCCTGTCCTCCCCACATAAACAGCGCTTCCGTCGGCGAGACGCTGATCGATAGTTCATCCCGCTCCAGGCTTGGCTTGCCCTCCCAAACGACTCGTCCTGAGACGATTGCGCCCGTGCCAATGGTCAGCAATACTCCCTCGACGTCGCTTTCGCCAATGTCAAGCTTTTGGGCCGCGCTGTGATTTTTTCCTTCCGTCTGATCAAACCAGAATGCCAACAACGTGTAAGGGCCTGGCACAACGTTTGATATTTCAAACGAGCCATCTGTTTTATTCACCTGTTGTCGCCCGCCCACATCCCAATCCAACTCCTTTGTGCGCGGAATGAGCATAACCATCACGTCATGTCCCGGCTTGTGAGTCAGTTGGTTCAACACTCTGCCGCGAACCCGATGTACCGCGACTTGTTTCAGCGCAATATCTGTTCCCGGAATTTCCTCTCCCTCTTTTACGTTGATTGCCGCGGCTCGCGAGATGTCGGGCGTTCCAGGATAGTAAGTTTTCGCATAGCCTTGTTCTGCGGTTTGGCCCGCGCTTCCAGAAAATTCCCTGTCGCCGACCACCTGACCCCATTGTTGTTCCGTTGCGCTCACGTAATAACGTCCGGGCGCCAATCCGAAAAGGCGGAAGGAACCCAGGTCATCTGTCGATGTGTAGGCTGTTGTCGCTAAAGTCCGTCGGCCCTCGTGGTAAGTTTCGCGAGACGCCGTTACAGTCGCATTTGGCACCGCCTCGCCGTCCTCGTCAAAAACACGGCCCGCGATCACTGCTGCCGGGATTAAGCGGAACAGTAACTCTTTTTTTGTCTCCCCTGGTGATAAGGAGAATGCCGCTCCTGGGTCACTCGGCTTCTTTTGGCCGTACTCCGCGGCCACATAGCCATTCCGGCTAACGATAAGTTTGTAGCGCCCTGCCGGTATATTTCTTAATTCGAATCGACCGTCCGCTGTCGTCTTCGCGGCGATTGTGTGCTCGCGATCCTCTCCATTCTCCACTCGCACTGTCGCACCCTTAAGAGGTGCTCCATCCGCCAATTTCACCACCATCCCTGAAATCCGGCAGGTCGCATCTTTCTCCTGATCACTCTTCGAAACCGGCGCCTGCGAATAGCCGCTGAGCGAAAAGAGGCTGACAAGCAGCGTGGTAGCCGCGATAATCGCGCAAGCACTACGCAACGGTCCCTCCTCGGCGCAGTTTATAACTCCGCAGCTTACAAGAACGACAATCACGCAACAACAATGGATCCGGCCCCGCGATCGCCGCAATCAGCGCGTTTGTCAATGCTCTGGAGCACGGGTAAACTGGAGAAGTCTAACTTCCCTTATGGCCTCTCCCTTCCACATCATCTCCAACGCCGCGCCGCCTAGGGTACCTGCGCCCGGCGTGCACCCACGCCCGGACTGGCTGCGGGTCAAATTTCTTGGCGGTGAACGCTACCAGGATCTCAAGCGTATCATGCGCACCCTCGATCTGCACACCGTCTGCGAAAGCGCTCGTTGCCCCAACATGGGCGAATGTTGGGAACACGGCACTGCTACCTTTATGATTCTCGGCGACATCTGCACACGCGCCTGCGGGTTTTGCGCTGTGCCTTCCGGCAAGCCCGTCGGCCCACCCGACGAAGATGAGCCATTTCGCGTCGCTGAAGCTGTTGCCCGCATGGGCCTTCGCTACGCTGTAGTCACCAGCGTCAATCGCGATGACCAGCCCGATGGTGGATCGCAAATTTTCGCACGAACCATCCAGGAAATCCGCCGCCGCGTTCCCGGCTGTAAAGTCGAAGTCTTGATCCCTGACTTTCGCGGCAATTGGAACGCGCTCAACACCGTCCTCGCGGTCCGCCCCGATGTCCTCAACCACAACACGGAAACCGTTCCTCGTCTTTACCGCCAGGTACGCAAAGGCGCCGTCTACGAACGCTCACTCGAACTGCTTCATCGCGCGAAGCAGACCCATCCCGACGTCCCCACCAAGACTGGGCTCATGCTGGGTCTCGGTGAAGAAAAACACGAAGTTCTCGCCACGATCGAGGAACTGGCCGCACAGGGCACCGACATCCTCACCTTGGGGCAATACCTTCAGCCTACGCGCGAACATCTCCCGGTAGTTCGCTACGTCCACCCTGATGAATTTTCTGAATTTAAGATTCTAGGCGAGCAGATGGGTTTCAAGCATGTTGAAGCGGGCCCGCTCGTTCGCTCCTCCTACCACGCCTTCGATCAAGCCGAATCCGCTGTGAAGTAATTTCCGCACACGACATTCTCCGGGAAAATGCATTCAACGTGGCCGGATTTTACCTGACGTTGGACCAGTCGGTGAACGGCACTGCACGCCCGCCGCGAATCACTGTAGGAATTACCGTGGACAGACCCGCGTGATCGCGGGCTGAATAGTCCAGCTTCAATTGCGGTCCCAATCCCAAGTCGAATTGGTGAATGGCTTCAAGGCCCCGTACTAAACCTTCGCGCGTCAACTCTTTTCCCGCTCGCTTCAATCCTTCGACCATCACCATCGCGTCCACAAAACCTTCCAGGCTGACGAACCCCGGCTGCTCCCCCGGAAAATATTTTGCCAGCGTTTTGCGATACAGCGCCACGGTCTTCAGGTCCGTCATGTAGTAAGGCGGTACCACCTGGGTGACCACCATTCCCTCAGCATCCGCGCCCGCATGCAGAATCAGATCGTCGGTGCCCACAAACGACACTGTCAGGAACAGCGGTTTCCAGCCCTGGGCATGCGCTTTTTGCACGATTGGTGCAACCGTGTTTGCCGGACCCACAATCACCACTGCGTCTGGTTTGGCGGCGCGTACGCTCTTGATCGCTTGCTCCACATCAGCCGTTTGCCGTGGATACGATCCCAGCGCAATCGGTTCCGCGTTCTTGGCCTTTAACGCTACGGTCACGCCATCCAAAACGGCTGCGCCAAACGCGTCATCCGGATAGATCACC
>QHYO01000283.1 GCA_003224135.1 Acidobacteriota bacterium
CGCGCAATTTTTTTGGGAGTCGGACCAGAGATGTCGGCTCGCCGACTACCTACCGAAACTCGAACGCGTTACCTACGAATCTCGCCTCGGTAGCTACCGCGACAAGGTCGAGCGCGTCCGCTCCCTCGCACGCTGGCTGACAGAACAATGGTTCAATCTTGGCATGGTTCAGGCTCACGTCGCGGAGGCCGATCGCGCCGCCGAACTCGCCAAGTGCGATCTCTCGACTGAAATGGTTCGCGAATTCCCCGAACTCCAGGGTATCGTGGGCGGCCTCTATGCCAAAGCTCAGGGCGAACCTGACGAAGTCTCTGACGCCGTCTACGACCACTATCGTCCGGTCGGTCTCGATGACCCTATTCCGCGCAATCTCATCGGTTGCTCGGTCGCGCTCGCTGATAAGTTTGACTCTATCGTGGGCTGCTTCGGCGTAGGCGTTGTGCCCACCGGTTCGAGCGACCCCTTCGCACTTCGGCGCGCGGCGCTTGGTATTGTCAAGATTGTTCTTGAAAAGAAGCTCCCGGTGTCCCTATCGCTGACCATAGCAGCCGCTGCCAAGGCGCTTCATGCCAACCCACCGAAACGCACCGTCACGCCCGAGCAGGAAAGGCAGGTCCTCGATTTTTTGATTGACCGCGCGCGCTTCGTGTTCCGCGAAAAGGAAGGTTTCAGCTACGACGAGGTCAATGGCGTTTTCCGCGCGGGGGCCGACGACCTGGTGGATGCGCGCCGCCGCCTTGACGCGCTTCGCGCCATCCGTAAATCGAAAAACTTCGAACCGCTCACCGTCTCCTTCAAACGCATCCGCAAGATTCTGGAGAAAGCGGCAATCCCGCCCGGGGAAGCGCAACAGATCTCGCCGGAGCTTTTCGAGAGCGACAGTGAGCGCAGCCTGCATGGCGCCATGCGGTCTGCTGCTCCGCGCGTGAATGAACACAAACGCGCCGGGCACTTCAAGGAAGCGCTCGAAGTGATCGCCGCGATGCGCCCAGAGGTCGACAAATTTTTCGAGCAGGTGATGGTGATGGCAGAGAACGAAGCCGTTCGGAAGAATCGCCTCGCGCTTCTCGCGGAACTGCTCAGAGAATTTACGACGATCGCGGATTTTTCAGAGGTGGGCGGAGAGACTCGCTCATAAAGTATTACTTGAAGTCGGCCATTGCAGCAGCCGCAATTGTCTGCGCGCCGACCACGACGCAAAGATTTTTCAGAGGACGCCGAGCATGCACTCGTCCTCCGGTTCTCGCAGTTTGCATGTGGTTTCTTATTCCAAATCGCTTGTGAGGCATATCGTGACGAAATGGGTTTATTTCTTTGGTGCAGGGAAAGCGGAAGGCGACGGCACTTGGCGCGACCTCCTCGGAGGCAAAGGGGCCGGCCTGGCGGAGATGACCAGAATCGGTCTGCCCGTCCCTGGTGGTTTTACGATCTCCAGTGCAGCGTGCGACTACTACTACAAGAATGGCAAGAAGTTTCCACCCGAGCTCAAAAAGCAAGTCACAGAGAACGTTGCCAAGCTCGAAAAAATCGCCAGGAAGAAGCTCGGGGATCCCAAGACTCCGCTCCTGGTTAGCGTGCGCTCCGGCTCCGCCCGCTCCATGCCCGGCATGATGGAGACGATTCTGAATCTCGGGCTTAACGACAGGAGCGTCACAGGGCTCGCAGCCAGCATAAACAACGAGCGCTTTGCCTATGACGCCTATCGCCGCTTTGTTCAAATGTATTCCACTGTTGTGATGGGTCTGCCGAAGGAGGACCTCGAACATCGGCTGCACGCGCTCAAGGCTCGCCTCGGCGTCAAGGAAGATACGGCCGTTCCCGCCAGCGGATGGAAGGATCTCGTCGCCGAATTCAAGAAATACTTCAAGGAAAAGAGCGGCCAGGAATTTCCCGAGGATCCGATGGAACAACTGTGGGGCGCGATTGGCGCCGTGTTCGGCTCGTGGATGGCGGAGAAAGCCGTGACCTACCGTCGCGTAGAGAAAATCACTGGGCTTCTTGGCACCGCCGTCAACGTAGTGCAAATGGTCTTCGGAAACACAGGAGAAAATTCCGGCACCGGTGTGTGCTTTACGCGTAATCCCAGCACCGGCGAAAAAGAGTTTTACGGCGACTATCTTGTGAACGCTCAAGGCGAAGACGTGGTGGCCGGCATTCGCACTCCGATGCATCTCAGTGAAATGGCCAAGCGGCTTCCCACGATTTACGCGCAGCTTGAAAAAGTTCGCGCAAAGCTTGAAAAACATTATCGAGATATGCAGGACATGGAGTTCACAGTGGAAGAGGGCAAGCTCTACATGCTGCAAACGCGCACGGGCAAACGCACTCCTGCCGCGGCGTTTCGCATGGCTGTGGACATGGCCAATGAAAAACTCATCACGAAAGAAGACGCCATTCTTCGCATCAGGCCCGAAGATATAGAACGTCTCTTCTATCCCGTCATCGACTCCAAGGTCGACAAAAAAACTCTTGAGAGCACAATTTTCGGCGCGGGCATCAATGCTGTTCCGGGTGCCGCGGTGGGCAAGATTGTTTTCTCCGCAGCCGATGCCGAAGAATGGGCCGCCAAAGGCGAAAAGATTGTTCTTGTTCGCCGCGAAACCAGTCCCGAAGACGTCGGCGGAATGGCCGTGGCACAGGGCATCCTCACCGCCACCGGTGGAAAAACCAGTCACGCCGCCGTGGTCGCTCGCGGCTGGGGCAAGTGCTGCATCGTCGGCGCCGAAAAAATCAACATCGACCTCACGTCCAAAACCATGAGCGCGAATGGAAAGTCCGCCAAAGAAGGTGATTGGGTCACGCTCGACGGCAGTGAAGGCATCGTGTACCTCGGCTCGCAGCCGCTCGTCACGCCCGAACTTCCCAAGTCTTACAACACCTTGATGAAGTGGGTGGACGAGACGCGCAGACTTCGCGTTCGCACCAATGCTGACACGCCTCAAGACTCGCGCAAGGCCCGCGAAATGGGCGCCGAAGGCATCGGACTCTGCCGTACCGAGCACATGTTCTTCACCGACTTCGAGTTCCCAGAGAAGGGTGCCGAACGCCAGCGTGCCATTCAGGAAATGATTCTTGCAGATGAGCCTCAGGCCCGCGTCAAGGCTCTCGACAAACTTCTCCCGTTCCAACGCCGCGACTTCGCCGGCATCTTCAAAGCCATGGACGGCCTGCCGGTTACGATTCGCCTGATCGATCCGCCCCTCCACGAGTTCGTTCCGCACGAACGCGCCAAGCAAGCCGAACTTGCGAAGGAACTTGGCCTCGATGTGGAGAAAGTCGCTCGCCGAGTGGAGCAACTTCACGAAGCGAATCCGATGCTTGGCCATCGCGGCTGCCGTCTCTGCATCACTTACCCGGAGATTTTGGAGATGCAGGTCAGAGCAATCATCGAAGCTGCCATCCAAGTGCAAAAAAGCGGAGTTAAAGTAATACCTGAGATAATGATTCCGCTCGTCCTGGACAGAAAAGAACTGAGCATCCTCGAACAGGCAACTCGCCGTGTAGCCGATGATCTCCTCAAGAAGGCAGGTGTGAAGCTGCCGTACTTGGTAGGCACCATGATCGACCAACGATCTAACACAGACGACCATGGGCCTTTCGCGTGACGACGCGGGCCGCTTTCTTCCCGACTACGTCGACGAAAAGAAGGCTGGCGTCTTCTCGGCTGACCCGTTCCAGTCCCTCGACCAGAAGGGCGTGGGCATGTTGATGAAGTGGGGCACTGAAAAGGGCCGCAGGACTCGCAGCAAGCTAAAGATCGGCATCTGCGGAGAACACGGTGGCGACGCCGACAGCGTCAAATTCTGCCACCAGATCGGCCTGGACTACGTCAGTGCCTCGCCGTTCCGCGTTATCTCGCGCTTGGCTGCAGCTCAAGTTGTAGTTGAAGAAAAGCAGGCCAAGAAAAAGACGTAGCCACGCGGACGCGCACGGCAGCTTCAAGGGAAACTCGAAATGAGGAAACGGAGCACGGATTTTGGGTGCTCCGCTTTTCTTTGGACCTTACGCCGACTTCAACTTTTACTTTAGATCGCGACAATTCTTAGTTTTTTGCCTGTATCGAGTGATGATCATAGCTCAGCACACGCGAAACCTTCCACGCGCCGTCCCTGTACTGCCACAAATGCACAAAGCTTGCTTCTCCCTTACCGTTGACCGCCTCGGTCTTGGGATGCAGAAAACGGTGCACGCCCAGCTCGATGGCTCCATAGCCTTTCATGTAGTAAATCTTCATAGTTCCAGGCACCAGGACTCGCTGTGTGTCGCCTGTGCAGATGTTGTTCTTGATGCTCTCGGTGAGTTTCTGCCGGCCCAGCGTTACGCCTCCCTGGTCATGGTAAAACTCCACATCGTCGGCCAGCAGGCTGTCGAACGTCTTCAGGTCACAGTGGTTGTAAGCGTCGAAGAGCTTTGTATCGAGAGCAGTAATGGCCTTGTCCAGGTCGGCCTGATTGTTGATGTCGTCCAGTGCGGCGACCTTGGTGTCCGTCACAGCCTGAGCGCGCGCTGGCGATGTCCAGCCGATACCAGCAACCAATAAACCTAACGTGAGTGAGTGCCGAAGCTTCATAGAGAGTCCTCCTTGACGCGTCTCCGTGATTGCGCACCGTAAGATACGGTCAATGGTGCGGGAGTGTTCCCTGAATTGTTCCGTGCGCCATTCCGTAAGCAGCGGCTTTTTGCGGCTGCCCGCCTCGCCTCACGTAGAATGGAGACGCCCCCAGGTGGGCCTGCGGACGACCTGTGGAACAATTGAAATATCCGCCCAATCTCCAGAACCTGCGCATCGTCCTGGTGCGCACGCGCAATCCGCTCAATATCGGCGCGGCCGCACGCGCGATGAGCAATTTCGGCGCGTTTCATCTGGGTGTGGTCACGCCGTACGAAAAGGCCTTTCGCGAGGCGGTTTCCGCGGTTGGTGCCGCGCCGCTTCTGGCGAAAGCCGAAGAACACAATTCCGTCGAAGAAGCCGTTCGCGATTGCAGCCTGGTCATTGGCACGACTGCCATCGGCCACCGCGAACTGCAGCATGACGTGCACTCACTGGAAGTGGTGGCAAAGCAGCTTCGCAAGAAACTTGAGACCGGGCGCGTCGCAATTCTTTTCGGCTCAGAAAAGACGGGGCTCTCGAACCACGACTTAAGCCACTGTCATTGGCTCCTGCGCATCCCCACGCGTGAAGAACATCGCTCAATGAACTTGGCTCAGGCCGTCGCAATCGTCGTTTACGAAATCTCTCGCACCAGCGCGAAGCTAACTGCAAAAGCCAGAGTGCCGCGCGCCGCCGCGGACATGGAAACCATCAATCGAATCAACGCGGCACTTCTCGAAGCTCTCCACGCCAGCGGCTATATTCACCGTCGCTCCGCCGCCACCGCCGAAGAAAAACTCCGTCGCATGCTTCGCCGCTTCGAGCTCAGCTCCGGCGACGCCGAAGTCCTCCTCGGCATGCTTCGCAAAATTCTCTGGAAGATAAAATCGCAAAAATAAGGGAGAGAGCCTATCTCAAGTTGGCATCTTGAAGAAGAAATACATTCCCAGAAAATAGAAAACCAAATCCGGTGCAAACGCAGCGAATGGGGGTGGCATTTGCCCCACTCCACCCATCGCCTCGAGCAACCGCGCCAGCGAAAAGTAGGCTATGCCTACAGCGAGGCCCACGGCGACGCCACCGATCGCACCGCGTGCGCCCACGCGAAATGCGTAGGGAATTGCCAGCAGCATGCTCACCGGCGCAATCAGTGGAAACGCAATCTTCACGTACCACTGCACCGTCAACGCGGACACATCGAATCCCGCGAGCCGCAACTCTTCGATGTAGTTACCAAGCTGGCGGAAACTCAACTGAAACGCTTGCCGCACTTCGCGATTGAAATAGCTTGGTGGCTCGGTAAGCTCCGGAAGCGCAGTGGCCGTAAATTTCTGATATCTCTCAATCGATCCGTCCTGAAAATCGCGCACCCAGCCTGATTCCAGCACCCAAACGTTCTGCGAATCGCTCCAGTGCGCCTGATTCGCGAATATTCGCCGCTTCACATGGAAAGTTCCAGGCTCAAGTTCCACCACGGTCAGCCCGGCGAAAAGATTCTTGTCCGG